>DUKU01000129.1 GCA_013329135.1 Thermoplasmata archaeon | reverse complement strand
CGGATGCCCGAGCCGGCGCCGCCCCGCACGCATCTGCCCCGCCGATATGAGACTCGGGCGCAGAAGGGGGGATGCGTCCATGCCGACATACTCCGGCGCGGTTCACCAAGGCACCCACATTCTGTCATGGCCCGAAGGCGTTCTGAGAGCATGGAAACAGAAAACTTAATTAGGGTATCGAGTATGCCGGTTCAATCGGAGTAGGGGATTTGTCTACGTGACGGATTACCCTAAGAACCGACCAGAAAGTCCTTCAGGACGCGAGTCTTGGAAGGACGCCAATTGGGGGTAACACCAATGGAAGATGCAGTGACACGGCTTAGGAACGCAGTGATAAACTACGAGATGGAGACCATCGCCGACCTCGCAAAGCAGGCGCTGAAGGAAGGCGTGAACCCGCTCGTCGCGATCGAGAAGGGTTTGGCAGAAGGAATCAAGACCGTCGGCGAGAGGTTTGGCAAGGGAGAGATATTCCTACCCGAGCTCGTCATGGGCGCAGAGGCGATGAAGGCAGCGTTGGCCGTGCTTGAACCCGCAGTTCCGGCGGGGCAGCACAGGGCCAGTGCGGGCAAGGTCGTCATCGGCACAGTCCAGGATGACATCCACGAGATAGGCAAGAACCTCGTCGCGACCATGCTCTCCTCGAACGGGTTCGAGGTCATCGACCTCGGCGTGAACGTGCCCTCCCCGGAGTTCGTCAAGAAGTCCGAGGAGCACAAGGCCAAGATCGTCGCGATGTCGGCGCTCATGACCACCACGATGCCGAGGATGGCAGAAGTCATCGGACCGATCATGCAGAAGAAGCTCGGTGTGAAGGCCCTCGTCGGAGGCGCACCGGTAACCGACACCTACGCGAAGGAGATCGGAGCCGAGGGATACAGCGGCGACGCCTCCAGCGCGGTCGAGGTCGCGAAGAAGCTAGTCAGGTGAGGTCCCATGGCCTACGGTATCAAGAGGGGCATCCATTTCCAGATCCTCAGCGATGAGGACCTGGACAGGATTCATTGGAGCACACTACACATACTCGATAAGATCGGTGTGCAGGTCGACAGCCCGGCATGCAGGAAGCTGTTGAAGGACAACGGCTGCACTGTCGACGAGAAGACGAGGATAGCCAAGATCCCGTCCCACCTCGTCGAGGAGGCGCTCAACAAGAAGAAGGGCGCCTTCACGCTGGCAGGCAGGAACCCGAAGTACGACGCGAAGCTGGACATGAACCACAGCTACATGACGGCCAACGGCAACGGCGCCGTCGCGGTGGACTTCGAGACTGGCGAGAGAAGGGGCTCGATGAAGAAGGACGTCGTCAACTCCTCGAGGATCATCGACGCACTCGAGAACGTGCACATCCACTGGCCGATGGTCAGCTCGACTGACCAGCACCCGTCCGTGGTGCACCTGCACGACCTCGACGCTTCCCTGAACAACACAGAGAAGCACGTGATGTACGAGACGGGCGTGACGCTCTCCGACGCCAAGGACCTGACCGAGATGGGCTACATCGCGGCGGGCGGCGAGAAGGAGTACAGGCAGAGGCCTCTGACCTCCTGCCTGCAGTGCACGTACGCCCCGCTCCAGCACGATGCGGGCGTCATGGACGCGAGCCTGTACTTCGCCAAGGCGGGCGTGCCGCTGGTGTTCTTCGGCATGCCACAGCCGGGTGCGACTGGCCCAGCGACCCTCGTCGGGTCGCTCGCGGTCGGGAACGCCGAGGTGCTGAGCGCGCTGACCATGATCCAGCTCGACACGCCTGGCGCGTCCGTCATATACGGCATGGGGAACGCCCCGCTGGACATGAGGACGACCGTCAGGGCGGGCGGCAGCCCAGAGCACGCGATCTCGTCCGCCATGGCGACCGAGCTCGCGCACTACTATGGCATGCCCTCCTGTGTCGGTGTGTCGGCCACGGCCAAGGTCCCGGGGGACCAGTCCGTGCTCGAGTACTACACTGGCTGCGTCGGACCGCTGATGGCGGGCGCGGACCTGATGTGCGGCGTCGGACTGCTCGAGGACTCGAGCTGCCTGCACTATGAGGAGATCGTGATGGACAACGAGATCATCGGCGCCATCGCGAGGCTCATCAGGGGCGAGTGGGCGGACGAGGACACGCTGGCGCTCGACGTCATAGAGAAGGTCGGCGTCGGCAAGAACTTCCTCGCGCAGAGGCACACCGTGGACCACTTCAAGTCCGAGCACTTCAAGCCGACGCTCATCGACAGGCGTTCGTACGACGCGTGGTCGCAGACCGGCTCGAAGACGCTCAGGGACGCCGCGAGGGACAGGGTCAAGAAGATCCTGGCCGAGCACAAGGTCGCTCCGATTGCAGCCGACAGGCAGAAGGGCCTGACGGCGGTCATCGAGAAGGCCAAGAAGCCCATGTGGGGCGGCGAGTCCAAGGTCCAGTGAGATGGCAAACCTGTTAAAGGCCGGCGCGGGCGACCGCCCGGCCATTTCAACCCATTTTTCATGTTTCACGATCCAGACAGGAAACCGATGAGAACGACCCATGCCCGGGGGGACGAGAATGGCTAACTGCATAACGGTCAGGAACAGAAGGAACGTACTGACGGACGACGACATGAGGATGATACGGTGCGCGGCCCTCGAGGTGCTTGAGACGACCGGCGTCGCCGTCAGGAGCGAAAAAGCGCAGCTGATGCTACAGAAGGCCGGCTGCGATGTGGACAGGAAAAGCGCAGTCGTCAAGTTCCCCGAAGGGGTCGTGGAGGAGTGCGTCCGGAAGGCCAACAGGGCCGTCACTCTCTACGGCAGGACGAGGAAGCACGACGCCCACTTGGACGGTCATCACACCTACGTCACGAGCGACGGCAACGGCACTATGGCGATGGACTTCGAGACCAGGCAGAGGAGGGAGTCGAGGAAGTCCGATGTGGCCAAGAGCGCGTTCGTCGCGGACGCCCTCAAGGGGCAGGGGATCAACTGGCCCAACGTGACCTCGCAGGACGTGCCACAGGGCACGAGGCACATACACGACCTGCAGGCGTCCCTCGAGAACACCGAGAAGCACATCACGATCGCCACGGACACCACGACCTGGGAGGTCGAGGACGTCATCGAACTGGCCGCTGCCGCATCCGGGGGCAGGGAGGAGCTGAGGAAGAGACCCCTGATATCATCCATACACACGAGCTCGTCACCGCTGCAGATCGACGGCGAGGGGCTGGAGGCAGGGTTCGTCGCCGCGGAGGCGGGCATCCCGATCTGCTTCTACGTCATGCCTGGCCCGGGAGCGACCGGACCGGCTACACTGGCAGGGGCCGTGACGGTCGCCGTCGCGGAGGCCCTCGCGGGCAACACGTTGTTCCAGCTGAACAGTCCGGGGACATCGTTCGTGTTCTCCGCCGGCATGGCGGTCCTTGACATGAAGGCCTCGACCAGGGCGGGTGGCTGCCCGGAACATGGCCTCACATCGGCCGCGTACTCGCAGATGGCCCACAGTCTCGGGTTCCCGGCCCTCGTGGGTGGCTTCGTCACCACATCCAAGGAGCCTGACCAGCAGGCAGCCTTCGAGAAGTACGCCAGCGCCGTCCCGCCGATACTCGCAGGCGCGGACATGATCGCGGGAATAGGCCTGCTGGAGGACTGCAGGACCGTGTGGCTCGAGCAGCTCGTCATCGACTCCGAGATGTCACAGATGATCGGGCGCATGGCCAGGGGGATGGAGGTCAACGAGGAATCGATCGCATTGGAGGTCATCAAGAGGGTCGGCATCGGCAAGGACTTCCTGGGCCAGAGGCACACGATGGAGAAGTTCAGGACCGAGCACTTCATTCCGACCGTGGCTGACAGGTCGTCCTGGGACGCATGGGTCCAGAAGGGGTCGAAGACCATCCTCGACCGCGCGGGCGCAGAGGTCAGAAGGATATTCAAGGAGCACACGGTCGAGCCGGTCAGGAGCGAGGTCGGGGAGACCGCGACGAGGCTCCTGAAGAAGAGGACCAAGTGAGCCAGGAGCCTAGTCCTTCACGGTGGTGAACACCGCGCACGTGAGTGTGCGGGCCACGCCTTTCACTTCCCTCAGCTTGTCGATCACGAGTCGGCCGATCTCCTCCATGCTGGCGCCGCGGACCTTGAGCAGCATGTCGTATTCACCTGAGATCATGTGAACCTCGAAGATGCCGGATATCGTGGCGATCTCGTCGGCGGTGTCCCTCTGGGACATCCCCGATTCGGGCTCGAACTGGACCAGTATGAACGCGGAGACACCTAGGCCGAGCTGGACGTAGTCCGGCACCGCCGTGTACCTCCTTATGACGCCCTTCTGCTCCATCTTCACGATCCTGTCGTGGACCGTCGCCCTGGGGATGTCCAGGTCCTTCGCGATGGCCTTCGTGGTCCTGCGAGAGTCCTCGATGAGCTGTCCGAGTATCGAGGAGTCCTTCTCATCCAACATGTTCCGACAGTATGACGGAAATCATATATTATAGTTGCCCTTTTTCGGATAATATCCGCCATTTTGGAAGATATAGCCAAATAGATGGGTGCATTGTCGTCTATTCGTCGATGATGCACATGCAGGAAACCGTCCTACACCTGAAAGAGACGAAGATGGCCCACATACTCAGGGTCCAGAGCGCCGCGCTCAAGGCCATCCACGACTACATGTACGAGAACGGGGTCGTCCAGTCCATGCCCGTGATACTCTCTCCGGAGACGGATCCGCTCAACCACCCGCACTTCGACGCGTCCATCGAGTACTACGGCCAGAAGCTGCACCTCACCAAGAGCATGATACTCCACAAGCAGCTCGCGCTGCTGAACGAGGGATTCGACAAGATATACATCATGTCCCCGAACGTGCGCCTGGAGCAGGGGAGCCTTGGGGAGACGGGCAGGCACCTGTTCGAGTTCACACAGGTGGACATAGAACTCAAGGACGCCGACAAGACTGACTTCATGGCGTTCGTGGACGGCATGATCGCCAGCGTGTTCTCCTTCGTCAAGAGCGAATGCGCGGACGACCTCAAGGCCCTCGGCAGGAGGCTGCGCATGCCCGAGCTACCGCTCAGAGTCTACGAGTCCGAGGACCTCAAGACCCAGTACGGGGACGATTTCGAGAGGATCGTCTCTGAGCGGGAGAAGGATCCATTCTGGATGCTGAACTTCAAGCGTGAGTTCTACGACAGGGAGGACAAGGACCGCAGCGGCTACTACCACAACTACGACGTCTTCTGGCCCGAGGGATACGGCGAGGCCCTGTCGGGAGGCGAACGGGAATGGGAGCACCAGGAGATACTCCGCAGGATGGCGGAGAGGAAGACCGATGTGGGCTCCTACAAGAGGTACCTCGAGGTCGCGAGCACGGGCCTGATACCTCAGACCGTCGGCGGCGGCCTCGGCATCGAGAGGATGGTGCGGTTCCTCACTGGCCAGACACACGTCAGGGATGTCGCTCTGTTCCCCAGGGTCCCGGGCGAGAGGATCGCATTCTAGTGGCGATCAGGACAGGGACTCCACCTTGGCCCCAGTGCCAGGGACCGTCACGAACGATTCAGAGGCCAGGCCAGCGGATTCCTTGAACGCCTTCGCCATCGCCAGCCTTATTCTCGAAGCACTGCCCTGTGCGATCGCGAACACGGCCGGGCCTGACCCGCCAATCGACACACCGAGGGCGCCCGCAGCCATCGCGCTATCCCGGACAGCGTCGTAACCCGGCACGAGGGACTTCCTGTAGGGCACCGACAGTGAATCACCCAGATGCGAGGCTATCGCGCGGACGTTCCGCTTCATCATCGCATGGACCATGCCTGACGCCATGGAGAGGTTGCACACAGCGTCGCCCATGTCGACCTTCTTCGGCAGCACGGCTCTGGCCCTGCGCGTCTCGATGGTCACATCGGGTATGACCACGACGACCTGGAACCTCGGCGGTCTGATTTGGAGTATGGTCCGCTTGCGCAGATCCGACACGACAGTGAATCCGCCGAACAGCGCCGCGGCCACATTATCGAAGTGTCTCGCGCCCGATATCAGCTCCTCACCCATGGCAGCCGCTTCGAGGATCAGACCCTTGTCCTTGACATCCAGCAGGGCCGCCATGGCGAGCGCGCCGCCCACGGAGGATGCGGCGCTGCTACCTATACCACTGCCAGGCTTCATGCCCTTCGCAATCGTCATCGAGAAACCGAGGTCGTCACACCCGCA
>DUKU01000161.1:11303-22759 GCA_013329135.1 Thermoplasmata archaeon | reverse complement strand
AGAGGTTCCGTCGGCCCTTGTGAACACCCACTTGGTCTCCCGGCCGCTTATGCCGAAGCTCTCCAGCTCCAGGTGGTACGCGCCGTCGACCTCCCTGCAGTGCTCGGACGCTTTGAGTTTCTCCACGACCTTGTCCACGGTGCCGTTCTGGACGAACGTGGACTCCCAAGTGAACCCGTCGTACGATATGTTGATCCTCTTCATGCTCTCGGTGATGGCCGCGAGCACCTTCTCGCACGCCTCCCTTGCGAGCTTGACGGTCTCCTCGTCCCCGTGCTCCAGCTTCAGGAGCATCTGATCGACCTGCGCCAGGACCTCCGGGTCCTCCTCAGCGCGCTTGTTGGCCTGCTGGTAGAACAACACGTGCCTGTAGTGGTCTGCGTCCCTCTCCGGCTCCTGTTCGAGGGTGAGGTGCTTGACCCCCCAGGTCATGATGACCACCTGGCGGCCGACATCGTTCACGTAGAACTCTGTGGTGACATCGTACCCGGCCATGCGCAGTATCCTGGCGACCGTGTCGCCGATGATCGGGTTCCTCGCCCTGCCCACGTGAAGGGGCCCGGTCGGGTTCGCGCTCGTGTGCTCGAGGAGTATCCTGACGCCCTTGGGCTCCCCCTTGCCGAACTCGTCCTTCCGAGCGACCGCGTCCTCGAGCGCCACCTGGGCCAGGTCCTCGAAGCGCACATGGAAGTTGACGTATCCGCCCTTGGCCTCGATCCGCTCGATCATGCCCTCGGGCGCGATCTTCGACGCAATCTCCTGGGCGATGACGACAGGGGCTCTGCGCATCCTCTTCGCGAGCGGGAAGCAAGGGAACGCGAGGTCTCCCATGCCCTCAGGCGCCCGGTCGAGCGTCGGCTCGGCCTCTATCCCGAGCTCGGCCAACGCCTTCGAGAGCGCCTTCGCCGTCTGTTCCTTGAAAGTCTTGAACGGATCCTGTGCCATGTCCTCAGTTCACCCTGAACCGCAATATCCCCGCGATGCCGCCGAAGGCCTTCTTCAGCAGCTCGCCCTCCTCCGATTCACCTGATACGAATTCAACCTTCGTGTTGTGGTCCTCGGCCTCCTTGTGGAGGTCGCCCACTAGGTCATGGGTCTGCTCGACATCCATGATCTTCTGGCACTTGTCGCACTTGAACTCCACGGTGGAGTCTCTTGCCAGCCCCTCCTTCGTGAAGCCGCAGGACGGGCACTTCAAGTCGAGCTTCACCTTCCGCATGTCCTCGGACAAGAGGAGCTTGTCGACCGCGCCAATCATGAGGGCGTTCCTGACCTGCTCCTCGCCGTATATGGAGAGGCCCCCGTCGGGCTTCCTGATCTCCTCGAACAGCTTCTGCATCAGGTCCTTCTCCCTCATGAGGTCGATGCCCCTGAGCGCCTCCCTGGCCCTCTCGACGAGCTCATGGAGTCCGTACTCGTCCGTGTAGCCCGTGTCGAAAGTGTCGATGACCTTCTTCTGGAGTTCGTAGTGGAGGTACTCGCTCTTGACGAAGAAATCCTTGGTCGCGCCTGGTCCTCCCACGAGCACGCCCTTGAGCTCCTTGTTCGACAGGAGCGATTCGTTGACGACATCGGCGACCTTCTTGTAGAACTCGTGGGCCGCTATCTCGATCAGCCTCTCGAACCTGCGCGCGGACTGACCTCCCCTGCCGTGCTTGCTCGGCACGAGGGATGGTATGTTCTTGATGGGCACGATCCTCTTGCCGTGGAGGATGCCGATGGTGGCCTCGCCCCTGTCTATCACGATGAGGCCGTAGGTGTCCTTGTGCTCCAGCATCTGGTCGAGAGGTTCCGTGAAGAACCCGGAATCGCATCGGTATATGAACGTCTGGACCGGGTCCGGCGGCTCGAGCACGTACTGTATCATCTGCGTCTGGTCCGCAGACGTGGACCGGTGCCCTACGAAGAACACCAGCCCGTGTTCCGGGGGCTGCCTCAACCCCTTGAGCCTTGCCAGGATGGACGAGATCGCCGACTGCACGTTCTTCCTCGTGCTCGCCGACTTGATGTTCGATGACTGTGAGTACTCGTTCCTCAGGTAAGCCGCGACATCTGATATCTGCCTTGACGGCGGGATGTACAGAGATATGAGCTCCGTGCCTCGGCCGGCAATCTTCCGTACCTCCTCGAAGCTCCGGCGGAACTCGTATTTCTGGAGTTCTGTAAGCTCGGTCATGATAGAATCCAGTCCCAAGCTTTTTGTACGGGTTAGAGCGTTCTTCATAATAAAGGTTGAGCAGATGGACATCACGGTTTTGTCGCTGGGAGGGTCGGTTCTCGTGAAGGACGAGGACCCGTCCGCCTATCTGTCCGAGCTCGCTCGGATGCTCGTCGAAGTGTCTTCGAACACGAAGCTGTACATCGTAGCGGGCGGAGGCAGGATCGCGAGGTTCTACATACGGGCGGGACGGAGCCTCGGGGCGACAGAGCAGTACCTGGACCTCATGGGCATCGATGCGACAAGGCTCAACGCGCGGCTCCTTGTCGCCGCCCTCAAGGAACACGCCTGTCCGGAGCCCCCGAGGGAGTATGAGGAGGCCGCTCTCGCTGGTGCCAGATATCCTATCGTCGTCATGGGCGGTGTTACCCCAGGGGTGACGACGGACGCCGTATCAGCCCGCTTGGCGGAGCGCGTGGGCGCCACGAGGCTCGTGAACGCCACGTCCGTGGATGGAGCCTACACCGCGGACCCAAAGAAGGACGTGTGCGCCAAGAGGATCCCGCGCATGTCTCACGAGGAGCTCGTCAGACTGGTGACTGGGACCGCTGAGGGCGCGGGCCCGACGACGGTGTTCGACCCGATCGGCGCGGAGGTGCTCATGCGCACGCACATACCGCTAACGATTGTCGATGGGCGCAGCATGAAGAACCTCAAGCTCGCCCTCGAAGGGAAGGAGTGCGTGGGCACGATCGTGGACTGAACGCTGTCAGAGTGGCTCGAGGTCGTCGCTGCTGATCTCCTTGATGCCTTGGGATGAGAACCGTTCCCTGAGTTCTCTGTATTTCTGCTTGGGCATGCTCTTCTTGTGGAAGTAGACCATCTTCGCGCCACCGCTCTTCTCGGACATCTGGAGTATGAGGTCGTCGTTGAGCGCGTCCAAGGCGTAGTTCGCGGCCATGTGGCCGATGGATACCTTCCTGCCAAGGGCGATGTCCGTGAACCTGGGGGCGTAGTGCCCGCCTCCCACACCGAGCACCTTCGGATATCCGTCGTCCCTGATCGCGAGTATCGATGCCGCTATCGCCTCGGCGGCGTCCTCCCTGCCCCAGAGCTCCTCGTAGCTGCCGATCTCGATGTAGAACACCGGCGACCCGAGGATCGGCCCGTGGTGGGTCGTCTCGAATGATACGTTGAACCCCATGCCCTGCGCCTTGACCGCTAGGATCCTCAGGGCCGATGTCATGAATCCAGGGTGTGCCCAGCTCAGGGTCGACGGTCTTCCCCCGAAATCGGCGGAGGAGTAGTTGCCGACGGCATGGACCGTCAGAGTCGGTATCCTGGACTCGGCCCGGTGTCTTGAAGCGAATATCACGACATCTGGCCGGGACCTGCTCGCCTTCTCGAACCTATCGTCGATGAAATCCTCGTCCAGATGTATCCTGTCGACCTGGACCATCCTGAACTCCCCGTGGGAGAGCACTGGATGCGAATCGAACTCGCCGTCCTCGGCCCAACTCTCCTTCTCCAGGAGCCTCGCGCGGATGTTCATGGACGCGTTGTCCTCGGACGAGGTCACTATCAGCTTCACGGACACAATACCGACGAGGCCGGAATTAACCCTTTCATTCGACGCCAGGCCGAAGTGCCCCTCGCGCCCTCTGAGAAAATACCTTATACCCATACTCGACTTGTCCACGATGGTGCCAGAGTTGCTCAGGACCACTACCATCGGCAGCCTGCCGAGGTTCGACGACGACATCGAGACCGCGCTCGGCAAATCGGTCGAGTTCCAGCGAGCCCTGGGCCTGGACCTGCTCTCGGACGGAGAGCAGAGGACGGACATGATCTCCTACTTCGCCGAGTCCTTCCAAGGGCTGGAGGTCAGGAATGGATTCCCTGTCGTGACCGGGAAAATCGGGCTCAAGGGCTCCCCTGAGGACTTCACGAAGGTCAAGGACCTGGTTACGCTCAGGCAGCTCTTCCCGGATGTGTCTCCCAAGGTGGCGATCACGGGCCCGACCACGCTCGGCATGACATGCGCGTCGAGGAAGGTCGAGTCGCACTACAAGGGGCTGTCCGACTTCAGCCTCTACGAGGACATCGCCGCCGCGCTCGCGCCAATCGCGAAGGCCCTCGCCGACAGGGGGGCGTATGTGCAGATCGACGAGCCGTTCCTGTCGCAGGGGTTCAAGGACCTCCCCGAGAGGGTCGCCCTGCTTGACGAGGTAGCGCGCGGGCTCCCGCGCGATCGCACGAGCGTGCACGTCTGCGGGTACATAGGCAGGTTCGGCGTCGTCGGACACCTGCTGCGTCTCCGGAGCGTCTCCACGCTGTCCTTCGCCTTCTCCGGGAGGCTCGAAGAGCCCAACATCTCACACATCGACCGCGCCCAGTTCGAGGAGCATGGGAAGAAGCTCGGGGCGGGGTGCATATCCGTCACACCGATGTCGGAGTCGGAGGTCCACACGCCGGACCAGGTCCGGTCCAAGCTGGGGGACATTTGCGGGCGCGTTGGCAGAGAGAACGTGGCCTACGCTCACCCGGACTGTGGTTTGAGGGCAACCAAGAAGGAACTGGTCCCTATCATCCTGAAGAACATGCGCGCCGGGACCGTCCTGTTCGGATGAGCCTGGCAAGAGGCAGATGCCAGTGAGTAAGTGTCTGTTGGGTGAGGAAGCCGCCCGAAGGAACGTCAACTACCTCGCAAGTCTGGACTTCATAATCAGCCTCGGGTTTGGCCTCATCCTGCCGCTCTTCCCGGTATACATCGACCTGCTGGGAGGAGGAGGTCTCGAGGTCGGCATCCTGTTCTCGTCGTTCGTGTTCACGAGGGCGCTGCTCGCCACCCCGTTCGGGAACCTCTCGGACAGGCTGGGGAGGAAGAACATCATACTCGCGGGCAGCATCCTGTATGCCGTCCTAGCGATACTGTTCACAGTCCCGGACACTTGGTTCGGCCTCATATTCGTGCGGGCGTTCCAGGGCGTCGCGAGCGCCATGGTGTGGCCTGTGAGCGAGGCGCTCGTCATCGACTCGACCCCGGCGAACAAGCGGGGCGCGTCCATGGGCAAGATCGTCATGGCATCCAACCTCGGGTTCGTGATAGGCCCGTTCGTGGGCGGCGCGCTGTTCATGTTCGCGAGCCAAACGCTTGGCTACTCGGACCAGGACAGCTATAAGTTCCCGTTCTACTTCACCGCGATCCTCGCGCTCGCGGGCTCGGTTATGACCTGGCTCTACGTGACGGACGCGAAGCACCCGGAGAAGGTCCGGACCCGTCTCTCAATCAGGGGGCTCCTGAGCCCGCCCGGGGTCGAGCCGGAGCGTCTCAGGTACCTGAGGATCCTGTACCTCAACGCGTCCATAGAGGGGTTCTCATTCGCGAGCATAGGCCCGCTGATGGTCCTCTTCCTCGCGTTCAGGTTCGAGCTCGACGCAGGCACGATATCGATACTCATCGGAATATCCATGGGCCTGGGGGCGCTCATCGCCTTCCCCTCGGGCCGTTATGCGGACAGGGTGGGCAAGAAACTGATGTTCGTCGTCGGCGGATACGTGGCCTTCGTCGCGATCATATTCATCCCGTTCAGCTACACGCTCCCAGTGGTGATCGTCCTGTTGGCCGCGAGGAGCATGGCCTTCCAGGTGTCATCGCCTGCACTGAGGGCGCTCCAGGCGGACATAGTGCCGGAGAACCTCAGAGGCCGGCTCATAGGACTGCTCGAGTCGATGACCAACATGGGCTCGGTAGTGGGCGCCCCGCTCGGCGGCTTCCTCTGGGACTGCTTCCACGGCCGCGACTTCGGCCTGCCCTATCCTCTGGACGGCACCATGGTCCCGTTCCTGCTCTCGGGGGTCATGGGCATCGCGACGGTCATGATGGTCCACATAACCGTCAAGGAACGGGCCAAGGCGAAGATCGCCCCCTGACGGGGCCCTACCTGCTTCCGCGCGACTGCATGTGATAACTGCTTTTAAATAACGGTTTCTCGGATTCTTCGACCCATGGGTGGAACTCTAACTGTCTCGGAACGGATACTCTATCATCTGAGCAACTACGTGAAGTACGATGACAAGTTCGAGGTCCCGTTCGACGTGACCCAGGACGGCATCTCGCAGGCCATCTCGATATCTCGCGCTCACGCCGCGATCGAGCTCAAGAAGCTCAAGTCCGCGGGGACCATCGAGGAGCGGCTGTCCCATGTCAAGAAGGGCAAGTCCCGGCGAAAGGCCTACTCTCTGACGGTCGCTGGCAAGGCATTGGCGGTGACAGTGGTGCAGTACGTGAAGGACAACGACATCGACCCGATGGTCGACCCGTCGAAGGTCACGCCCATGACCAACATCGTCTCCAGGTCGCGCTCATCCAGGAAGTCGTCGCCTCTTCCTGCTACGAAGGACTTCTTCGGCAGGGAGAAGGAGTTGACGGTTCTGAGGAAGGCACTCGACTCCCCGTCCGTGAAGATCCTGTCCATCAAAGGCATCGCGGGCATCGGCAAGACCTCGGTCGCGTCCAGACTCGCGTCGGGACTCACAGACCAGAGGGTCTTCTGGTACGCGGCGAAGCCCTGGGATGTCCCCAGGACCGTGGCGGAGTCCCTCGCACAGTTCTTCCTGGACAACGGCTGCAGGAAGATGTACTCATACCTCTCCTCTGGGCGCGCGGAGCTGGGCGAGCTCAGCGTCCTGTTGAAGGAGGAGCTCTCCGAGAACGGCTACACGTTCGTATTCGACGATGCGGACTGCGCCGAAGGGCTCCAGGACTTCCTGCACATGTTCAAGCACAGCAGCGGACCTTCGAAGGTCATCGTCACGGCCGAGAACGTGCCCAGGTTCTATGACCGGTCCGATGTCGTCGCCAAGAACGAGGTCTTCGAGCTGGAGCTCGGAGGGCTGGACAAGCGGTCCGCCCTCAAGATGCTCGAGTCAAGGGGCATCAGGGGAGAGTCTGCGGACAAACTGGTCGCGATGACCAAGGGCCATCCGCTATCGCTGGAGATGATCACCGTCTCGGGGTTGTCCGAGGCGCGGACCCAGGTCACGAGGTTCCTTGAGGACAAGTTCTACACGGGCCTGTCAGAGTCTGAGAAGTCCCTGCTCCAGCTCGCATCGGTGTTCAACAAGCCCTTCTCGACGGATGCGATACCGAAGGACCTCAGGGATGCGAGGAAGGGGTCCATGCTGAGGGAGGTCGCCAGGGGGAGGTTCGAGATCCACGCGTCGCTCAGGGAGTTCGTGTATGAGTCCTTGAGTGCAGAGGAAAGGACGAGGTGGCACAGCGCGGCCGCGGACCACTACCTTCGCCAGGGAGACCTCCAGGAGAGGCTCCATCACCTGATCCTGTCCAGACGTGGTCTCGAGGCCGAGATGCTGATGGCTCGGTCCCCCGACGACCTGCTTGGTCAGGGCAACGTCCAGCGGCTCTGGGCCGCGATATCGTCCTTCGAGCCGTCGAAGCCCAGGTACCGCATCCCGGCGCTCATGCTCAAGGCGAGGGCGGCCAACGCGGTAGGCGAGTTCGACAAGGCCTGGGCCATCCTCGGGACGGTCGCCCGGGAGGGCGAACCTCACACGCAGATCGACGCCCTAGTCGAGATGGGCAACATCAAGAGCAAGAAGGGTGAGTTCGAAGAGTCGCTGAAGATGTTGGGGGATGCGCTGGAGAGGTCGAAGGACCTGCCCCGGGCGCGTGCAAAGGCCCTCATAGGTCTCGGTGTCGTCGAGAGCAAGCTCGGCAACGATGGCAAGGCGCAGGATCTGTTCGAGCGGAGTGCAAGGGACTCGATGGCGGTGATGGACCAGAAAGGCATGCTCATGGCGCATATGGAACTGGGCAACCTGTTCATCGCCAAGGGCAGATACGAGCAGGCCACGGACCACTTCTCGAAGTGCGCGGCCGGGTTCGGCCCAGTCGAGCTCACCAACGTGTATGTCAACATGGGCATCGCATGCGCTCACATGGACAAGGTGGAAGAGGCGAAACTGCACCTGGAGAACGCCGTGAGGCTCGCGGCGGAGACGGGTCAGCCGAGGTCGAGGGCGTACGCCCTCACATCGCTCTCGGAACTGTTCATGAATGCCGGCGACCTGGAGGCCGCGAAGGAGCACTGCTTCCGCGCCCTGGACGTCTTCACCGAGATGGGGGACGGCCATGGCATGTCGGAGGCGTATGCGAACCTTGGCATGGCCGAGCGGAAGGCTGGGAACCTGCAGGCGAGCGAAGAGTACTACATCGAGAGCCTGAAGGCGCTGGATGGGATGGACGCCCCTGAGTGCCTGGGCGCCCGCAAGATGGAGTACGGCGCGATGCTCGCCGAGAAGGGTGACAGAGCCAAGGCCGAGAAGATGCTCAAGGAGTCGAAGAAGGTCCTTGACAAGGCCGGTGCCAGGGGCATGTCCGCGAAGGCGGACGCCGAGCTGAAGGCGCTTCGATAGCATTCATCTGACGGCCACTTCTGACCGGAGGGTTCAAAAACACTACCGTTCCTCCGCTGAGCTTGACATGACCGAGATGGTGGGCCAAGCTGACGAGAAGCGGTTGATGCGCAGGTTCTTCGTCATTTGGGGCGGGGAGGCATGCTCCCTGGTCGGTAGCGCGCTCGTCCAGTTCGCCCTTGTGTGGTGGCTCACAATCGAGACGGGTTCCGCGACAGTCCTGGCCTTCGCCATGATGATGGCGATGTTGCCGCAGATTGTCATAGGCCCGTTCGCAGGCGCTCTCGTGGACCGGTGGAACAGGCGCCATGTGATGATCTGGGCCGATCTGTCGATTGCCTTGGCGACAGCTGTCCTGATCGCCCTCTTCGCTGCAGACGTAGCACAGGTCTGGCACATTTACGCGATCCTATTTGTGCGCTCGGCGGGCGGCGCCTTTCAGTGGCCGGCCATGGCGGCATCCACGACCCTCATGGTTCCAAAGAAACACCTTGCGCGCGTGGGCGGTCTCAACGAGGCAATCCAAGGTGCTGTGAGCATCGCGGCCCCAGCCCTTGGGGCCGTGCTGTTGCTTGCGCTACCCATGTGGGGCGTGCTCTCCGTGGACCTGCTCACCGCGGGCGCGGCGATCGTCCCGCTGCTGCTCATCAAGATACCTCAGCCTTCGCGGAGCGCGGCCGTGGGCGATGTGAAACCTTCCGTGCTGGGTGACATCAGGAGCGGGCTGAGGTTCGTGCTCTCCTGGAGAGGCGCAGTCATACTCTTGCTCATGGTCATGGTCATAAACCTCCTCTTCGCCCCAGCTATGTCGCTCTTGCCGTTGCTGATCAAGTCCTATTTCGGAAAGGGGGTGGTCGAGTTCGCGACGATGGAGATGGCGCTCGGAGTCTCATTGCTCCTCGGAGGACTGGCACTGGGTTTGTGGGGCGGGTTCAAGCGCAAGATTGTGACGGTACTCGTGTCGGGGGCGTTGTCGGGGATGGGTGTCCTTGTCGTGGGTCTGGTGCCCCCAGACGCGTTCTACGTAGCGGTAGCCGGTTTGTTCTTCACTGGATTCACGATATCCTTCGCGAACGGGTCCGTGCGGGCTGTGCTCCAGTCATCGGTGCCGCCGGACATGCAGGGCCGCGTATTCGGGCTGATGGGCAGCATGACCGTTGCTATGACCCCCCTAGGCCTGGCCGTTGCGGGCCCCCTGTCCGACGTCCTGGGAGTGCAGATATGGTTCGTCATAGCAGGAGTCGGACTCTCCGCAATCATGCTGGCGGGTTTTCTCATGCCGTCGCTGATGCACATCGAGGACGCAAAGTCCGAGGACGTGAAGGTGGAAGAGCTGTGAGCCTGTCCAGAGAATGGCCGGTCAGAGCTGCGGAGCCTTCTTGAGCCAGTCGACATCCGACACGTAGATGTCCCTGATGTCGTCGAGGCCCCACAAGAGCATCCCGAGCCTCTCGAGGCCAAGGCCCCATGCGAGCACGGGCTCTTTGACGCCCAAAGGCTCGGTCACCTCCGGCCTGAATATGCCGGCCCCGCCCAGCTCCATCCACTGCCCCTTCCAGAGTATGTCCACCTCGAGCGAAGGTTCGGTGTAGGGGAAGTAGCCGGGCCTGATCCTGATATCCTCGGAGCCCATGCGCCTGTAGAACTCCTTCAGGAGGCCGCAGAGCATGTCGAAGTCCGCGCCTTCCTCGCACACGATCCCCTCGATCTGCGTGAACTCAGGCAGATGCGTCGAGTCCATCGCCTCGTTCCTGAATATCCTCCCGATGGAGAACACCTTGAAGGGGAGCCCAGGGTCCTTGTGTATGTGCCGGACCGTGTTCACGGTCGTGTGTGTCCTCAGCAGGGCCTTCTGCGCCTCCTCGAGGCTCCAATCGTAGCGCCAGCCCAGGGACCCGGTCTTCCAACCGTTCTCGTGGACCTGCCGCACGACGTCCACGAACTCCTTGTCCTCGGACAGGTCGATCCGGGACGGGTTGTCCAGGTAGAATGTGTCATGCAGTTCCCTGGCGGGATGGTCCTGGGCGGTGAAGAGCGCGTCCATGTTCCAGAAGGCGCTCTCGACATACTGCCCCCTGATCTCGGTGAACCCCATGGTCAGGAACGCGTCCCTGACCTTCTCGATGAGGATGGTCATCGGGTGCTTCTTGCCCCCGGTGGATGTGGGCGCGAACGCCTTGACATCGTACCTGCGCAGTTCGACATCCTTCCATCTGCCGGACTGTATCAGCTCGGGCGTGAGCTGCGCGACCTCCTCCCTGACCTCGAACGGGAGCGCGGCCACCTCCTTCCCCTTCTCGGTGAGCTCGACGGTCCGGGCGACGACATGCTTCTCGTTGAGGAAGTCCTTCCTCTGCCTCAGGGATTCGAGGACCTCCTTCTTCGCGTCCTTCTCATGGACCTCTCCCTGCGCGAGCCGTTCGATCAGCAACTCGTCCTCGCCTCTTGAACCGAGCGCCTGGCGGCCCTTGTCATTGATAGTGATGACCGTGTTGTTGTCCTGCTTGGAGATGTCGCCCCAGCCCTTTCTCTTGATCCAGCCCAGGGCGATCTGGATGTCCTCGTTGCTGACCTTGCCGGTGGCTTTCAGGTCCGCAAGTGAGCCACTGCCTCCAAGGTCGGTGACGAGCACCTGGGCCGCTGCCCTTTCAGCGAGCTGCCGCGACGCGACCTCCTTGCGTTTGAGCGTGTAGGCCTTGGTGATGCTCTCGTGTATCGTGACGAGGCCTTTGGCCTGCAGCCACGAGGCGGCGTTCATGACCTCCACGAGCTTGTCGAAGCCCCCCTTCTCCTGTATGGCTTCTGGAGAGGCGCTTCTGAGGACGTCGAGTGCCTTCAGCACCTTCTTCTCGAGGTAGCT
>DUKU01000161.1:2975-11197 GCA_013329135.1 Thermoplasmata archaeon | reverse complement strand
CGTCATGTGTCATGTCCTGGGTTCATCGGACATAGGTCTTATCTAGTTTTCTTGCCCGCAGCTCGTTGCTCGCAGTATGCCCCACTGATCTCAGCATCGAAGGGCTTGACGTCCCATACAGGGCTCCCGTCGTATGCGTCGAGACCTTGCACGGTGACCGTCCGCCCTCTGACCGCTATCAGTCTCACCTTGGTCAGGCCGAGTTTGTTCGGCCTCTTCGGGGAGCGCGTGGCGAAGACGCCCACTAGCGGCCTGGAAGGGTCGTGCATCGGATGCACCGTGGGCTTCCAGCCCCTCTTCTTGTGGAAGCCGAATATGACCCAGATATGCCTGAACCTGTCCAGCTTGAACAGACCGGGGACGTACTCCGGTTCGAAAACGAGCTTGGAGACGACCTGGTCCCAGTCGTCGACGTCGCCCATCACTCCGTTCCTGACGATGGCTATCGGCCTGAGCCTCATCTCTGTCCCATGCCGGAATGGCGTGCAGGATAAATCATGCTTCCTCAGTCGCGGATGAAGAACTCCTGCACGACGTCCTTTGCCTTCTCCCTGCGCCTCTGGTGCTCCTCGAGGAACTTCCAGACCTTCTCGAAGAGGATCGTCTTGCACTCGCCGCACATGATCCCCCCCGACCTGCAGTCCGCCTGGAGCTTCGCCAGCTTCGTGTCGTCGGGCTCGAAGAAATACGCCTGGTACTGGAACACCGAGCAGATGTCCGGGTTCCCGCCAAGCTTCCTCTGCTCCTCGACCGACACGCGGCCGCCGGTGAACGCGTTCATGACCTTCTTCTTCACGGTCTTCTTGTCGTCGGTGGTGAAGATCGTAGTGTCTGCCTTGGTGGAGGTTGACATCTTCTCCGCGCCCGCGAGGGACGGCATCAGCTTCGCGTGCACGAGCGCCGGCTTGTAGTATCCCAGGCCCTCAGCGACGTCCCTGGTGATCCTAAAGTGCGGGTCCTGGTCTATGCCGCATGGTATGAGGCATGGGACCTTCTTGCCCTTCTCGAGCGACTCGAGGAAGCACGGCACCGTCTGGATGCTCGTGAAGAATATGCTCCCGATGTTGTTCGAGTTGTCGAACCCGAACACGGCCTTGATGGTGGAGAAGTTGATCTTCTTCGCAGCCCTGATGGCGAGGGGGTACATCGTCTTGATGTATTCCGTGTCGAGGAATATCTTCGTGAGCTTCTGGTCGAAGCCCAGCGCGATGATGTCCAGGGCGTTCTCGTACCCCCACTTCTTGGTGTCCTCGAGCGTGAGGTGGTCGTAGAACATGAACTTCTCATCGTCCGTGAGCTGGAACCAGAGGTTGACCTTGAACACGTCCTGGAGGTACTTCGTGAACGTCCAGGGCATCAGATGCCCGAGGTGGATGGGTCCCGAAGGACCCCGGCCGGTGTACAGGGCGAACCTGTTCCCCTTGTCGTACTCGTCGAGGATCCATTCGAGGTCTCGGTGGGAGTAGAATAACTCTCTTCTCAGCATGTGGTGGAGAGGTCCGTACTTGGAGATGCGTTTCAGCAGAGGCTCGTCTATGCGTTTCGTGCCGAAGCGCTGTATCAGTACGTCGTAGTCGACCTCGCCCGAGACTCCGTAGGGCGTGACGACGAATTCGTTGTTCATCCGCTATCGGGGCCTTGGTTAGAGTTTCTGACATTATATTCCTTTGCACTGGCTTGGTCCGAGCTGCGTTCTCGGAAAGGTATTTACGCCCTCCAAACCCTCCGAAGACCTAGCATATCTGTCAGAAGGTGCGAAGGTGGGGCTGGTAAAGGCAACTCTTGCGTGTTCTCTCGCGCTCGTCGCGGTTCTATCGCTGTTCGTTCCACCGGCAGCGGCTGTGAACCGCTCGGAAGGCGATTATTGGCTGTACGAGGGAGAGATGGACTTGGGAGAGATCACGGTCTCGGGCTCGTTCAGGTACGAGTTTGAGGCAAAGGACTCCTTGGTCGTTGGGTCCGAAACGTACGACGTTGACGTGCTGAAGGTGACCGGTTCGATGGCGGGAGAGACAGACGGGTCCGCCCTGATCCCTGGGTCCGTTGAGATGGTCTTCGACGGCTACACCTACGAGATTGAAGGGGGTATCGCCAGCGTCAGGGAGGACATGTACGCCTGGGGGAACATAACCGTCGGGACAGGTTCGCTGGCTCTGGTCACGAGGGTGGAGATGCAGGATGTCACCACATATTCTCCGCCGTTGCTCTCCGGGTTCGCTGACGGCGAAACCGGGACCGGTGACGAGTGGAATGAAACGACGAACGTCACGAGAACGGTCACCCACTGGACCAATGGGACGATGGACATCACCTCGTCAGACGAGGACGTCGAGACCTACTCGTTCTCGGTCGCCGCTGCCGAGGAGACGGTCACGACCGATGCAGGGACGTTCTCCTGCCTGAAGATGACGGTAACGCGTGATTCGCGCGTTTCCCATGTCTACTGGTATTCCTCGGACGTCAGCAGCTGGGTCAAGATATCCACGTACTCGCCCTTGGACGACTCAGCGCCGTACATGACCCTTGAACTCGCAGAGTACGAACACTCCGCGTGTTCGGATACAATGATAATCCTCATAATCGGACTCGGGATACTGGTAGCCGTCGTGGTAGTCGTGGTTGTGCTGCTCATGATGAGAAAGCGCGGTGGGATCCTCGCCGGACCCCCGCAGCAGATGCCCCCACCTCCCCCTCCCCCGACAGTGTGAATATGCGGCAAAGGTCGGTACCATGAGCACACGGAAGGTCTCGGAGTCGAGGACGGTCGTCGCGAGGGTCATGATGCCCCAGGATGCGAACGTCGCAGGCAACGTGTTCGGAGGCACAATACTCAAGATGGTCGACGAGATCGCCTATGTGGCCGCCACGATGCACACGCGCGCGAATGTCGTGACAGCGTCCGTCGACCGCATGGCCTTCCTGTCCCCGGTCCATGTGGGCGACCTGTTGACCCTGAAGGCGAACGTGAACGCCGTGTGGCGCTCGTCCATGGAGGTGGGCGTGCGCATAGAGGCAATGGACCCGAGGACGGGCGAGGTGCGCCACACGGGCTCGTCCTATCTCACCGTGGTCGCGCTCGGGCCCGATGGCGCTCCGTGCCAAGTGCCCGGCATCGAGCTCGAGACCGACGAGGACGTGCGCAGGAACCGCGAGTCGATGGCCCGGAGGGCACGCAGGCTCGAGGAGAAGGCCGTCGAGAGGTTCAGGTCCAAGGACTGACCTCCTCACGAGGGGTATATCAAACTTCTGTAGCTCACCGACTCCGGGGTTTTTATCGGAGTACCAATTTCCCCCTCCAAAGCAGGATGATAGATTGTCCAAGGCAGTTTACAATCCATTGAGCAGAGAGCAGGAGGATGCGGTCCATCTCGAATCCATCAGGATTCTTGAAGATGTCGGGATAAAGGTCACAAGCCACAAGGTGCTTTCGATGCTCAAGGGCGCGGGTGCGGCGGTCGACGAGAGGTCCCAGATCGCTAGGATATCGGAGGCCATGGTCAAGGAGGCGCTCTCGAAGGCGCCGAAGGAGTTCGTCATGGCCGCGAGGGACAGGCAGAGGGACCTCAGACTGCCGGCGACGGACAGGGTCTATGGCGTGAATGACGGCCAGCCGACCGATGTCTGGGATATCGACAGGCAGATCAAGAGGAAGTCAACCATCCACGACCTCATAGACCTCACGCTCGTGTGCGACGCGATGCCCGAGGTGGATCTCTATTGGCCCGAGGTGGTCGCGACCGACCTGCCTCCAGACGTGTCCAACAACCACGAGTTCGTGGCCTCCATATTCAACACGGGCAAGCACATGCAGCACGGCGCGGGGAGCGTCGAGGACGCGAGGTTCCAAATCGAGGCGGCAGCTGCCATCGTGGGCTCGGAGAAGGAGCTCGCCAAGAGGCCGATCATATCGATCACTCACACGCCCATAACCCCCTTGAGATACGAGGAGGGCGACATCGAAGCGGTCGTCGAGTTCGCCAAGGCAGGGTTGCCAGTCGTCCACCTTTCCATGGCCATATCGGGCTCTGTGGCGCCCGTGACGCTCGCAGGGACGGTCGCGCTCGTGAACGCGGAGAACCTCGCGGGGTTCGTAATATCTCAGACGGCGAAGGCGGGGGCTCCCGTGCTGTACAGTTCCGAATCTGGACCGATGGACATGAAGACCGGGGTCTTCCTGTCGGGTTCCACCGAGGGTGCGCTCATCAACTCCGCGGGCTGCCAGATGGCCCGCAGGTACAGGCTACCGTCCCAGGTGGGCGGCACGGCCGCGTCCGGCTGCAGGCCAGGGTATGAGATCGGCTACCAGAAGGCCATAAGCGCGCTCCTTCCAGCTATGGCTGGCGCGGACCAGATCGTGGGCATCGGTGGCTTCGAGCGGTCGGGCTGCGAGTCCGTCGAACAGGTCGTCATGGATTGCGAGCTGTGGAGGAACATACTCCGTGCCTGGAGGGGCATAGACGTGAACAAGGACACGCTCGCGTTCGATACGATTGCAAGGGTCGGTCCAGGCGGTTACTTCATGAAGGACACGCACACGCTCAAGTTCTTCAGGAAGGAGAATCTGCTGCCAAAGATCGCCATGCTTCCTCCTCCTCAGGACTCGGGCGAGGAGCCCATCAAGCTCGCTGCGCGCAGAGAGGCGAAGCGGATACTCGCTGAGCACAGGCCGCCAGAAATCGAGAAAGACGCAGCCAGGCAGATCAAGGACATCCTGAGGAAGTACGACGAGATGGCCATCAAGGCCTCCGTGCCGACGGACTACCTGCGCTTCTGAGGCTCGGTCCGCGCCAGTCGCCCTTCGGCGCCGACAACCGACGACGATGTCTGGTGAAGGATTATGTGGTACGCTGTGAATCACCTGGCGTTGTGAGGGCATGGACTTCGCAGGCGGAAAAGGGTACGACAGCTCATTGACGGCGGGTGCGAGGGCGGCGGTCAAGGACGTCCTGGGACTGAAGAGGGGCGAGACGCTTCTGATAGTGACCAATCCCAACAGGGATGTGCGCGAGATATCGATGGCCATATTCGACGCCGCCCTGAATGCCGGGGCCTGCCCCGTCCTGGCGTTCCAGCGTGAGAAGGGGCAGTTCGATTTCACCGAGGGCGCACTCGTGAAGGCGATGCACTCGGAGCCGGACGCACTGCTGTCCATAAGCGCCGACAGGCTCGGGAAGGACAAGTTCGGCCTTCTCCAAGGATATCCGGGCAAGAGGAAGTACAACAGCATCTTCGAGATGCTGTACGAGGAGCGGAAGTCGAGGGCGTTCTGGTCCCCCGGCATCACGAAGGACATGTTCCGGCGGACCGTCCCGATTGACTACACGAGGCTGAGGTCGGACTGCAAGCGGATCATCAAGGCGCTCGACTCGTCCGCATCCGTGAGGGTGACTGCCCCGGGAGGGACGGACATCACCATCGGCCTCAGAGGTCGGAAGGCCAAACCGGACGATGGCGACTTCAGAAGGCCAGGCCTCTCCGGGAACGTGCCGTCAGGCGAGGTCTACGTCTCCCCCGAGCTGGGCACTGCCAACGGAGTGATTGCGTTCGACGGGTCCATGGCACTCAACGAGGGCGAGGTCGTGATCAAGACCCCGATCGTGGCCGAGATCTCGAGCGGCTTCATCACCAAAGTGTCGGGCCGGTCGGAGGCGAAAGCGCTCAGGTCGTCCATCGCTGCGGGCCAGTCAAAGACGAGAAAGATGGTCTCCAAAGGCGAGCTGCCCAAGAAGGACCTCGACTCCTATGTGAGGAACGCCGCTGCCATAGGCGAACTGGGGATAGGCCTGAACAGGCGTGCAAGGATCGTTGCGAACATGCTCGAGGATGAGAAGGTCTACGGCACCTGTCACTTCGCTGTCGGCAGCAACTACGATGGCGACGCTGAGTCCCTCATACACCTGGACGGGCTCGTGAAGAGGCCCACGATCACGGTAGTGTCATCCTCGGGGAAGGAGACCGTCCTGATGGACGCGGGCAGGTTAGCCTGGGACATGGACAAGGTTTAATTCCACGCTCCTGCTTCCACCGCCTATGGAGGGACGGCTCGTGCCTGGCGCGGTGGACCAGGACACGTTCGACAGGTCCAGACGGGTCAGGTGGCTCGACCTCGACGCCATCTTCCGCACGAGGGTCCTGATGATTGGGGCCGGTGCGCTGGGGAACGAGGTCGGTAAGTGTCTGGCGCTGTCGGGCTTCAGGCGAGTCACGGTCGTGGACATGGACCATGTCGTGGGCTCGAACCTCAACAGATGCTTGTTCTTCACGCAGGAGGACGCCCGGACAGGGAGCAAGAAGGCCGAGGTCGTCGCCAGAGGCATCATGGATATATCGCCAGACGCGCGTGCGAGGGCGGTCGTGGGCAGGCTTGAGGATCTCCCTGGGTCGTTCTACGACGGGTTCGATATCGTCCTGGGCTGCCTCGACAACATCGCCGCGAGGATACACGCGAACTCGCACGCCTATCACGCGGGCAGGCCGTACATCGATGGGGGCATGGAGGGGTTCATAGGTAGGGTCATGGTGTGCCTCCCTCCGGACGGCCCGTGCATCCAGTGCGGCATGAACCGGTCCCACGCGAAGGTCGCGAACATGAGGTTCAGCTGCACTGGCGAGGGTGTGGTGTTCCACGAGCCCCGTCTCGCAGCTGAGATAACCACCACGAGCCTCGTTTCTGCGGTCATGGTCAGGGAGTGCCTCAAGATCGCTTCGGGGAGGAAGGACATGACCCTGAGGAACACCTTCTACTACGATGGTCAGAGGAACGTCGCGGAGGAGATGGAGGTCCCCTTGGACCCTAGGTGCCCGAACCACCCCCCGCAAGTGCTACAGGTATCCGAAAACCATATAATGTCAGGTTCTGTCCAGTAGTTAGGTGGTCCTCCTGACGTTCAGGCTCAAGGTGAAGAATGCGGAGACGGGAGCGACGGTGGAGATGGAGCTAGATGGCGACAACTCCGTCGACGAGATGATCGAGAGCGCTGCGACATTCTGGAACAAGGACATGGGTGCTTACGTGCTCCGGAAAGGTAAGAAGGTGCTCCGGGGCGGATCCACGCTCAAGGATGCCGGAGTGATGGCGGAGGATGTCCTCGAACTCATCCCTGATCCCGAGGGCGGATAGTCCAGATGGCCCTCCCGTTCGATGTGCTGAGGCTCCGGCTTAGGAACGAGATAGAGATGTGCCAGCGTGAGCTGCGCCATCACATATCAGTGTCCGACCCGACCCTGAGCAAGTTCCCGATACTGGTCAACGTGCACCTGTTCCGCGTCCCTGGCCCCACGTGGGAGGATGGGAAGGTGGTGCACCTGTTCGTGCACAAGTTCGCGATACTGGTCGGTGAGGAGTACCCGATGGAGAAACCGATTGTGAAATGGCTGACCCCCATCTTCCACCCTAACATCATGCCTCCGGAGGACGGAGGATATGTGTGCACGAAACTCCTCGAGAACTGGGACTTCGGGTCGTGTCTGTCGACGTTCGTCAAGGGCATCGAATCGCTGTTGTCCAACCCGAACCCCGAGAACCCCTTCGGTTCTGACGCGTGCACGCGCGCGGCGGCGTATTTCAACAGGAACAGATACTCACCGCCATCGCAGATGGACCAGTCTGACCGGAGGGTCAGGATCGTCGGAGGGGACCATGCCTAGGCCCAAGATACTCGGGGAGACGAAGCGCATGCCTGAAGAGCGTGCGCCCCCGCCTGAGGACTCTCTCGGCCCCCACGACTGGCTCTCCAGGGATTCCAGGGCGGCCTACGATGAGGTCCTGTCCTCTGGACGCCATTTCGACCTGTACATCTCCCGCCACGCCGAGGGCATGATGAGGTCTCACGCAACCAAGGAAGCTCCCCGGAGGCTCGAGGTGATGGGGTTCATGCTGGGGGATGTCCGCTCCTGGCAGGGTAGCGTGTACACGACCGTCAGGGACGTCGTGACGACTGATCTGAAGAGCACGCCATCGAAGGTCAGGTTCGACCGAGAGGCCCTGCCGAAGCTGTTCGGGGATCTCGACGGCTCGGGCTTCGACTACATAATCGTCGGATGGTACCACTCGCATCCAGGCCACACATGCTTCCTATCCAGGACGGACCTCGAGACTCAGAGGACCATGTTCGACCAGCCGTACCACACGGCCCTGGTGATAGATCCCCTGAACGAGGACGTGAAGACGTTCAAGCTCTCCAATCGGGGGTACGATGAGGTCCCGTTCTCGCTCACGGATG
>DUKU01000161.1:0-2883 GCA_013329135.1 Thermoplasmata archaeon | reverse complement strand
GTGGTCCCGTTCTCGCTCACGGACGCCCTTGCGCCGGCCAGGCCTGTCAGGAAGAGGACTCGCAGGCTGAGGGTCAGGGAGGTCTGAGGGGGCAAAGCTTTTCGCCCAAACGGTCTTAGGGTACGATGGAGTGAGAGATGGCTCTTGGACAGATTCTCGGACTCGCTTTCGCAGCTGCACTCCTGGTCTCGTCATCGGCCCCGTTCTCAGCCGCCGATGATGAGCAGGATGACTATGCGATGTTTCACAGCGTGGACGAGACCAAGGTGAGCATAATATCGGGAAACCTTACGATCGCCGTTACGCGCGACTGGCCGAGGATGGTGTTCCAGCACTCGTACGATCCGTTCTCTCCCACATTCGACATAGGCTTCCCGAAGCTCTACCTCTTCAACGACACGG
Organism: Thermoplasmata archaeon; assembly: GCA_013329135.1. Lineage (GTDB taxonomy): Archaea > Thermoplasmatota > Thermoplasmata > UBA10834 > UBA10834 > UBA9653 > UBA9653 sp9653u. Next base: position 2,481 of record DUKU01000161.1, on the reverse strand, counting down.
ATGGGGACGGCAGGTTCTGCCGCTCGGAGGCACTGTACACGGTCTTCCTCGATTCGAACCGTGTAGAGTGGAATCTTTCGTCCGTGGAGTCAGGGTTCACATCCGAGAAGGGGGAGTTCGTCATGTTCTCCATGAGCGCTCAGGCGGATGCCTACAACTCGACGCTCGACGCCCCTCCATCCGTGGAGTCATGGGCCAACATGACCTTCTGGTTCTGCCTGACGGAGAACGAAGCATGTTACGAGAACCCCGCGGGAATGCATATCGTCTCCGGGAAGACCGGTCTTTTCATCAACATGTCCGTGGAAGTCACGAACAGGACCGAGACACAGTATCTTGCGGTCGAGCGTTTCGTGCAGGGAGGGGCCACTACGAACATGTTCCACCTGCTTGAGGACGGCCCCCAGGGCGCAGTGGCCGCCGCGCTTTCGGCCCGAGTGGACGAGAGTCTCGAGGGTGAGGAGTTCACTAGGCCGCTCAACGGGACGGCATCCCCTGTCCAATGCATCGATCTCGCGAAGGAGGATGGCACGGTTCAGGCGTTCTACCAATGGGGTTCGGCGGCGTTGGATTCCAGCAGGAACGAGTCGATCTTCGCCGTGAACTCCTCGTGCTACACGACCGGTATCGGGCTGATCCTCCACTCGGTCCTCCCGCTGTCGAACGGCACGCTTGCGTTCACCCTCGATTCGAGCCTGGGGATAGTCGAGAGCGGATTCGCGGGCAGCATGACCGATTGGCTGAAGGAAAACAGTCTGGCAGTAGCGGTCACCGGCACAGTGATCGTTGCGTGCCTGATCACCAGCCTCCATGTCTTGCTGCGGCGCAGGCGGCTCAGAAGGGATGGTCTCAGGGACAAGGATACCGGGAAACACCTCTGAGCGGTCACACCCATATCGCGTGCCGCTTCCTCATCGACCCCTCGCCCTGGCCCAGCTTCTCCATCAGCCGGGCGACGATGCTGTCGAGATATATCATCGTGGCGTCCTCGAAAAGCGTGCCCAGGGGAGCCAGCCTGCGCCTGTCGTCGTCTTTCGGCGGGTGGATCAGAATGACCACGTTGGATGCGCTCGCGAGCTTCGAGTGCGCGTTGGCGGTAATCGTGATGACCCTCGCTCCGACCCTTCGGACGATGTTCGCGGTCTGGACCGCTGACATCGTCTCGCCGGTGTGGGATACGATGATGACCAGGTGCCCTTCCTCCACGATCGGGGTGACGGTCTCGCCCACGAAGTACACCTCGAGCCCCATCTGGACAAGCCTGATGGCGAAGGCCTTGGCGATCAGGCCTGAGCGGCCGACGCCGTAGATGAAGACCTTCCTGGCACCGATGATCGCGTCGACGAACTCGTCAGTACCCTCTATCTCGTTCTCGAGGGTCTGCGCGACCATCTTCACGATGTACTCAGTGCTCTCTTTCATCTCGATCCGGTCTTCTCCTTCTTGTTGTTGGTCTCCTTGACCTCTTTGGAGACCCTCTTCGAGAGCACCCTCTCGAGTATGACCTTCATGTACATCGCGTCGTGCTCGAGCAGCGGCGAGCCGGATATGATTGTAATCGGGTCGTTCCTGTCGACCATGGCCTCGGCCAGAGGTTCGAACCGCAGGTCCCCCTTCTTGATGGAGGTATATCTCTTCTCGTTGCCGTTCTCGTGTTCGACGCCCGAGAAGTGGGTGTAGTACTCGCCGCCAGTGAAGTCAGCAACCGTATCGAGGAGCTCGTCGAAGTCCTTCGGCTCCTTGAGTTTCCCGTGCTCGCGCGCATGGTAGTGGGCGAAGTTCACGACGGGGACAACGCCATCGACCTCCTTGCACAGTTTGACCACTTCTGGAAGCGACCCGAATATCTCCCTGCGGCCGCTGAGCTCGAGGCCGATGGGCGCCTTGATCTTCTGCTTCTTGTACCAGGCCGCGAGCTCTGTGATCCTTCCCTTGATGCGCTTGTGGGCGGTCTTGTCGTCGATGTCCCCATACAGCCCCAGGTGAGTGACGACCATGGACCCTCCGAGGGCCTTGGCGATTATGCCACCCCACCTGATCGAATCCATGCTCTTGAACGACAATTCGCCCTCGCTGACAAGGTCCATGTAATACGGGGTGTGGATGGACATGGCGACATCGAGCTCGTCGGCCATGACCTTGAGCTTCTTGAGCTCAGTGTAGTTGACCGCCAGGCCGCTCGTGAGGGCGACGAGGGTGTCCTCGGCCTTTATGGGCGTGTCGAGGTCGTATATGACCTCCTCCTTTGCGTCTTTCTTGCGGACTATCTCTATAACCATGTCGCTGACGAGGTCGAGTGGCGTCTGTCCGACTTCCTCGGGTTCTGCGGTCCGCTCTTGGACGCTTGCCCTCACGAGCTGCGTCTCAAGAGCCGTGAGGCCTAGGTGGTGGACGTCCTCTATTCCGTCCTTCAATGTGCGTCCTTTGCAGGAGAGTGGAATGCCTGCAGGACCAAAACGTATCATCAGAGACCCCCGCTCC
>DUKU01000066.1 GCA_013329135.1 Thermoplasmata archaeon | reverse complement strand
ACGGCATCCTCGTCCAGCTGCCCTTGCCGAAGCACATCAGCGAGGAGAAGGTGCTGCTGAGAATAGACCCTGGCAAGGACGTCGACGGGTTCCATCCTATCAATGTGGGCAAGATGGTCGTCGGCGCGGCCGACTGCTATCTGCCATGTACGCCTCACGGAGTCCAGGAGCTGCTAATGAGGAGCGGAAACGATCCGAAGGGCAAGCATGTGGTCGTCCTGGGGAGGAGCAATATCGTGGGCAAGCCGATTACGAACATACTGTTGCAGAAGGCCCCTGGCGCGGACGCCACTGTGACGATATGCCATTCGAGGACGAAGGACCTGAAGGAGTTCACGCTTCGGGCGGATATCATAGTCGCTGCAATGGGGGTGCCGAACTTCCTGAAGGCCGATATGGTCAAGGAAGGCGTCGTCATCATTGACGTCGGTGTGAACAGGATAAGCGACCCGACAGCGAAGGGCGGATGCAGGCTCGTCGGTGACGTGGACTTCGAGAGCGTGAAGGAGAAGGCGAAGGCGATCACACCAGTCCCGGGCGGCGTCGGCCCCATGACCATCACGATGCTCATGAAGAACACGGTCAAGGCCGCGAAGATCCATCACGGCTGGAAGGACTGAGCCCTTCCCGCCTCGAAGATTGAAGGCATCGTACAGTTTCGGTGTCTGGTCCCGCATTGCGTCACCCTTCGGACGACCTGAGGGTCGAAACCCAGCGTCCATGCCCGTTTCGCTTCGCTTTTCGTCGTATTCTGACGAATATCGTCAGTCGGCAACGAGCGGTGTGCGACTACGCACATATGCGACTGTGTGAAATCGCCGTTGTCGCATCGAAAAACCTTATAAGGACAGCACAAATGCCGTCGCCGGGATGAGCCTCAGCGGCCCGGACGATACGCTTCGGTGAAGCGAGTCAGGGGCCGTAGCGACGGATGCGCACTCTATGGGCATCAGCGTGGCGCATGCAGTGCAGGCACGAGGCGGCCCCAAGTCACGAGAAAGGTCCGGTAAGATGTCCCCGGAAACGGGCTCGGATCGAAATTGGATGTGAAGAGATGGCAGAGAAAAGTACTGAGCTAATAAGTGGCGGGATCATCAAGAAGGACCCTGCGAAGTTGAGGCTGACGTCCAACTTGCAGGGGTACGACAACCTGAGGAAGACCTTCAAGTGGTCGGATGCCGACAAGCTGGTAGAATGGTTCCCTGGCGGGAAGATCAACGCGGCCTACAACGTCGTTGACAGACACGCGAAGGGACCGAACGCCAACAAGATCGCGCTCATCTACGACGATGGCGAGGGCAACGCGCAGAAGGTCACGTTCAAGCAACTCTACGAACAAACGAACAGATTCGCGAACTTGATGAAGAAGCTGGGCATCAAGAGGCAGGACAGGGTTTTCTTCTTCCTGCAGAGGTCCCCGGAGCTTTACGCCGGTTTCCTGGGCGCAATAAAATATGGTGCGATTGCCAGCCCGATGTTCCCTGCGTTCGGCCCGGACGCGATCAAGGACAGGCTCCTGGACAGCGGGGCGGTCTGCCTGGTCACCGACAGCGACCTCAAGAAGAGATTCTACGAAGTGAAGAGCCTGTTGCCCGAGCTGAAGCACACGATCATCGTCGGCAAGGACGTCGCCCCCGACGAGCTGAGCTGGGAGAAGGAGATGGCCTCAGCCTCCGACAAGTTCGAGACTGTGCCGATGGACCCTGAGGAGTTCATGTACTTGCTCTACACGTCAGGCTCGACTGGCAAGCCGAAGGGAGTCGTGCACGCCCACAAGGGTATCGTGCAGGCGCACCTCACAGCCAAATGGGTATTGGATATCCACGAAGAGGATGTGTACTGGTGTGGCGCGGACCTTGGCTGGGTTACCGGCGTCGTCTATGGTGTTCTTGGACCTTGGTCGAACGGCGTCACTCAGATCGGGCTCGGCGGCAGGTTCGACCCCGACAGGTGGTACAAGACCATCCAGAACTACAAGGTGAGCATTTGGTACACCGCCCCGACGGCCGTCAGGATGCTGATGGCAAAGGGCGATGACACACCGAAGAAATACGACCTGTCGAGCCTGAGGGCGCTCTACTGCGTCGGCGAGCCGCTCAACCCCGAGGGCGTCAGGTGGGCTCAGGAAGTCTTCGACAACAAGCCATTCCACGACACATGGTGGCAGACGGAGACTGGCAGCATATTGATCACGAACTTCCCGGGGATGGACATCAAGCCCGGCTCGATGGGCAAGCCACAGCCCGGTATCGAGGCGGCCATAGTCGATGAGACTGGCAAGGTCCTGGAGCAGGGCGAGGAGGGCAGCCTGGCAATCAGACCTGGCTGGCCGTCCATGATGAGACAGATCTGGAAGAACCCCGCGAAGTACAACGAGTACTTCAGGAACGGCTGGTACTACACGGGCGACACAGCACAGGTCGATAAGGACGGGTACTTCTGGTATGTCGGCCGCGCTGACGACGTCATCAAGACGTCCGGCGAGCGCGTCGGACCGTTCGAGGTCGAGAGCGCTCTCATAGAGCATGAGGCCGTGGCAGAAGCGGGCGTCATAGGCAAGCCCGACGATCTGAGGGGCAACATCATCAAGGCGTTCATCGTGCTGACCCCTGGCCACACCGAGAGCGACGCGCTCAAGGCGGACATACAGAAGCACGTCAAGAGCAGGCTCGCGGGCCACGCGTACCCGAGGGAGATCGAGGTCGTCATAGACCTGCCGAAGACCAGGAGCGGCAAGATCATGAGGAGGCTGCTGAGGGCCAGAGAGCTCGGCCTCCCCATTGGCGACATATCTACCCTGGACGACTAGGCAAACCCTTTTCTTTTCCCGGAGGGGCCCAGCCCCTCCGATATCAGCGTTCGACCACTGCAAGGAGTATGAGTGCATGGACCAGGCGGAGGATGTCAAGAGGCGGCTGATGGACGGCAACGGACTGTTCAAGAGCACTGCCGATCCCTGCATGTTGTCCAAGCTCTCGAAGAAGCAGGAGCCGTTCGTGGCCATACTCGCGTGCTCAGACTCTCGCGTCGACCCCGAGAAGGTCTTCAACCTCTCGTTGGGGAGCGCGTTCGTCGTCAGGACCGCGGGCAATTGCGCCTCGGACCCGAGCGTGCTAGGCAGTCTCGAGTATGCCACCGCCCACCTCGGTATCAAGGCCATCGTGGTGATGGGGCACACGGGCTGCGGCGCGGTCAAGGCCTCCTGCGAGTGCTGCGACGTCGCAAACCTCAAGAGCGTCATGGCGGACATCGATGTCGCCAAGTCCACTCTGAAAGGCCTGGACGCCAAGGACCAGGACAAGGTCGCGGAGACCAATGTTCGGGTCCAGATGAGGCGTCTGGTCGACTGCAGCGCAGTGATCGGGGAAGCCGTCAGGAAAGAGCGACTCGCGGTGTATGGCGCTATGTTCGACATACAGACCGGGGCCGTCAGGTTCGTCTGAGAGACGATGGAGATCAAAGGACATAATTTGCCGGAGAGATAAGATGGAAACTGCTAGTGAGGGGAAGACACCGAACAGATGGCTGCCTGTTGTAGGCGCGCTGCTGATACAGCTCGCCCTCGGCTCCGTCTACGCGTTCTCGATATTCACAGGCCCGCTCTCGGAGACGCTGGGCTACTCGAGGACTTCGTTCTACATACTTGGGATATTTGGGACCGCATTGGCCGTGTTCGCCGTGACGATGATATTCGCGGGCCGGCTGCAGGACAAGATTGGCCCGAGGGTCGTCGCGACCCTGGGCGGCCTCGTCTTCGGCGCTGGGTACATTGTCGCCTCGTTCTTCACCGAGAACATCGCGATGCTGTACCTGTCGTACGGCGTGATAGGCGGCATAGGTCTTGGCCTTGGATACGTCTGCCCGCTCGCGGCGGTGGTCAAGTGGTTCCCGGACAAGAAGGGGCTCGTGAGCGGCATTGCCGTCGCGGGCTTCGGCGCTGGCGCGTTCATATTCACCCAGGTGGGTAAGTACATCATCAACGCCTCTGACGACGGCCTGTCGAACTCGTTCCTGTACATGGGCTTGATCTTCGTGGCGATGGTCGTCGCGGGCGCACAGCTGCTCAGGAACCCGCCAGCTGGCTGGCTCCCCAAGGGCTTCAACGCCAATTCGAAGCACAACGGCCACAGCGAGGACCACGACTGGCACGAGATGATCAGGTCGAAGTCCTTCATCCTGCTGAACCTGATGTTCCTGCTGTCCGCCACGGCGGGCCTGATGATGATCGGCAACGTGAGCAACGTCGCCGCCTACCTCGACCCGACCAAGACTATGCTGGTCGTGGCGCAGGCTCAGACCATCGCGGGCATCCTGGCGCTGTTCAACGGCGCTGGCAGGATAGGCTGGGGCAAGGTATCCGACCACCTGGGAAGGAACAAGACGATGAGACTGGTCTTCTTGATCCAGGCGTTCGTACTGTTCGGCGCGGCCGCGTTCGTGTGGGCCAAACCGACCGGTGAGATCATCCAGTTCGCGGGGCTGACAGCGTTCGCATCCGCGATCGGGTTCACGTTCGGAGGCAACTTCGCTCTGTTCCCGTCCGCGACCGCGGACTACTTCGGCACCAAGAACCTCGGGGTCAACTACGGTCTCGTGTTCACTGGATACGGAGCGGCCGGCATACTGGGATCGCTCATACCTGGTCTGTTGGCCGGGTCAGGTGGCAGCTTCACATGGGTGTTCGTCGCCGTGGGCATAGCGTCCCTGGTGACATTCGCCATGGCCTTGGTCATAAAGCCACCCGTGAAGAAGTGAAACTCCAGCAAACAGGCGGATGCGCGCGTGCGCGCGCCCGCCATTTTAAGCCTTTTTCAACTGCGCCGCGCAGACCTTGAACTCGGGTATCTTCGCGACAGGGTCGAGCGCGGGGTTGGTCAGCCTGTTGGCGGCGGCCTCGGCGTAGTGGAACGGTATGAAGATTACGCCGGGCATGATCCAGTCGGTGACCCTGGCCTTGAGCGCTATCTCGCCCCTCCTCGATGAGACCCTCACACGGTCGCTGTTGGATATGCCGAGCCTCTTCGCGTCGGAGGTGTTGACCTCTACGTACGGTTCGGGTGCCTCCCGCTCCAGCTTCGGTGACCTCCTCGTCATGGTCCCCGTGTGGAAGTGGAACAGGTTCCTTCCGGTCGTCAGTATGAACGGGTACTCATCCGATGTCTCCTCGGCCGGGGGAGCGTGGTCGACAGGCACGAGGACACCCTTGCCAATCTTGAAGCCGCCGATGTGCAGCACCGGCGTGCCCATGTGGTCCTTGGACGGGCACGGCCACCTGAGGACCTGTGCGTCCGCCCTCTCGTAGCTTATGCCGCCGTATATGGGCGCAAGCCTCGCCATCTCGTCCAAGACCTCTGCCGGCGACGAGAAGTCGAACCCTTGAGCACCGAGCCTCTTGCCGAGCTCGCACGCGATCATCCAGTCCGGCTTTGCCTCGCCTGGCGGGTCGACCGCCTTGTGGAGCGGTCTTATGGCCCTGTCGGTCGACGTGAATGTGCCGTCCTTCTCGGCGTAGCACGCGCCTGGCAGGACCACGTCCGCGAGTTTCGTGGTGTCGGTGGGGAATATCTCCGCGACTGCCAGGAACTCGAGCTCCTTCATGGCCTCCTCGACATGTGCGATGTCCGGGTCGGAGAGCATCGGGTTCTCGCCGAATATGATCATTGCCTTGACCTTGCCTATGAGCGCGTCCTTCATCGCGCAAGTGAGGGTCGTGCCCTTGGTGGGAGGCAGAGTCCTGCCCCAGGCGGTCTCGAATCTCTTCCTCGCCTCCGCATCCTCGACCCTTTGGTACCCTGGGAACAGGTCCGGGAGGCCCCCCGCGTCACAGGCGCCCTGGACGTTGCACTGACCTCTCAGCGGGTTCACGCCGGTCGATTCCCTGCCGACGTTCCCTGTGACCATGGCCAGGTTCGCGAGCGCGCGCACGATGTTCGTGCCGTTGCTGTGTTGTGTCACGCCCATCGCGTATGCTATCATCGCCTTCTCGGCGTTCGCGTACGTGCGCGCAGCGTCTATGAGCTCCTGCTTCGGTATCTGGGTGATCTCCTCGACCTTCTCGGGCGTGTACGGCTCGACGATCTTCCTGAGCTCGTCGAAGCCCGATGTGCGGTCCCTGATGAACGCTTCGTCGTGGAGCCCTTCGTCTATGATTATCTTGATCATGCCGTTGATCCACGCGATGTCAGTGCCCGGTTGCTGGTGGATGCTGCTGTGCGCGAGTCTGGATAGAGGCGTGTCCCTAGGGTCAACGACGACGATCTTCGCCCCCTTGTCGTGCGCGCGCAGTATGCGAGCGCCTATGAGCGGATGTGCTTCCAGCGTGTTCGACCCGGTCACGAGCACGCAGTCGGCGTTCTCGAACTCCGGGATGGTGTTCGTCATCGCGCCACTCCCGAATGACATGAGCAGGCCCGCGACCGTCGACGCGTGGCAGAGCCTTGCGCAGTGGTCCACGTTGTTCGTGCCGATGGCGGCCCTGGCAATCTTCTGGAAGAGGTAGTTCTCCTCGTTCGTGCACTTCGCCGACGCCAGCACGATGACGGAGTCCGGCCCATGCTCGGCCGAGATCCTCTTCACCTCAGAGACGACCTTGTCGAGCGCCTCGTCCCAGGTCGCCTTCCTGAGATGTCCTCCATCCCTGACCATCGGATGCGTGAGCCTGTCCGGATGCTGCACGAACGCGTGCGCGTTGTATCCCTTGATGCAGAGCCTGCCCTGGCTGATCTCATCGGTCTTGCAGGGCACGACCCCTATGAGTTTGTTGTCGACGACCTGCAGGTAGAACCTGCAGCCAGTGCCGCAGTATGGGCACGTGGTGAGCACGTGCTCAACACGCATGGACATCATCCTCCAATGGCTGGTCGTCGAGAGTCGTCAGGAGCGGGCTCTTCCTCTCCCTGTCTCCTGAGGTGTAGTTGAACAGATCCTTCATGTCCCGGTTGACCATCTTCCTGAGCGTGAGGAGCGGAATGTCCGCGGGACAGGAACGCTCGCACTCTCCGCACTCGACGCACTTGTCCGCCAGGTGGAACGACCTTATCAGGTGGAACGCCTGCCCTGGCGGTATGCCCTCCTCGGGTGTGTAGGTCCGCTCCTCGAGCACGCAGTCGTCGCAGAAGCAGACAGGGCAGTTGACCGTGCACCCGAAGCACTTGTTGCACTTCTGGAACTGGCGCTTCCAGAATGCCGCGCGGTCCTCGGTGCTCATCGCAGCGAGTTCTGTGGCCAGCGAGTCCTCGGGGCAGGGCTCTGATGGTTCTCCGATGTCCACCTTGCTCGGAACGCAGTCGGAGCACCTGCATTCCTGGACCTGCTCCTTGGTGCACGCAAGCCCTATCTTCACGATGCTCGCGTCGTCGACGATCCCTCTCTTCGCGAGCTCCGCAAGGGCCTTCTCGTCGCATCTCCTGCACACGAGGGCCACCTTCGCCTTGCCCATGAACGGGAGTATGTTGGTCAGGATGGTCACGAGCTGGTAGGGCACATCCGTCCTGGCGTTGCCAGGGTCCTCTGCCTTCGAGATCAAGACCGGGCCGACGTTCCCGTGCCGTTCGACCATCAGTAGGAGGAGGTCCGCACCTCGCTCCTCGAAGGCTATCTCCGAGAGCTTCTTCGTGAGGTCGTTCACTTCCTCACCCCCCTGAGCGGGTTGGGCCCGAGAGCCTTGACCTCGTTCACGAAGTCGGTTATGACCTGCTGGAACTTCTCGCCCTCGGCGGCGCTGACCCAGTCGAGCCTGACGCGCTTGTCGTCGAGCCCGACGTCCTTGAGTATCTTCTTGACGACTGGTATGCGCTTCGCTGTCCTGTGGTTGCCCGTGAGGTAGTGGCAGTCGCCTATGTGGC
>DUKU01000193.1 GCA_013329135.1 Thermoplasmata archaeon | reverse complement strand
GGCGACTTCTCCAGCTCTGATATGATCTGCATCGCGCGGACCTTGGGGGCGCCGGAGACCGTGCCCGCGGGGAAGCAGGCCTTGAGCGCGTCGAACGCGTCCCTGTCCGGGCGGATCTCGCTCTCGACGTTGCTCACGATGTGCTGGACATGGGAGTACTTCTCGACGGCCATGAGCTCGTTCACTTTCACGGAGCCGAACTTCGAGACCTTGCCCATGTCGTTCCTGTGGAGGTCCACGAGCATCAGGTGCTCCGCGCGCTCCTTCTCGTCCAGGAGCATCTCGAGCTTGAGCTTCTCGTCCTCCTCTGGGTCGGACGCCCTCGGACGGGTGCCTGCGAGCGGACGGGTAGTGAGCTTGGAGCCTTCGAGCCGGACGAGCATCTCCGGGGAAGAGCCCAGGAGCTGGATCCCGTCGAAGTCCAGGTGGAACAGATAAGGGGATGGGTTCAGTCGGCGGAGCGCGCGGTACATCTCGAGCGAGTCGCCCTTGACGGCGAAGTCCATCCTCCTCGACAGGACCGCCTGGAAGATGTCGCCATCGAGCACGTGCTCCTTGGCGTCGGAGACCATCTTCTCGAACTCGTCCCTGGACGTGTCGGGGACGCCCTCGCCGACTGAGAGCGTGGACGGGGCGCGGGGCCTCGCCTCGGAGAGGGCGGCCCTGAGGTCGGAGATCTTCCCGTGGGAGATGAGCACGACGCGGGAGTTGAGGTGGTCGAAGCAGACCAGGTGTCTGGGGATGACGAAGTAGAGGTCCGGGAACCCGCTCTCACCCACGGATGGCCCCTGGACGGGCTCGAAGTACCTGACGGTCCCGTAGCCCACATAGCCCACCATGCCGCCAGAGAACGGCGCGAGCTCGGACGTGCCGCACTCGAACGCCTTGAAGCGATTGCGAAGTGATTCGAAGGGGTTCTCGACCTTGTGGGATTCCCCGTCCGCGAAGACGGTGCCGTTGCGGGATATGAATGTGTGGACAGGGTCGACGCCGATGAACGAGTACCGGGCGGTCTTCTTGGTGCCCTCGACGGACTCCAGGAGGAAGCTCTCGCCCGAGAACTGCTCCCTGAGGGAGGCGTAGGTCGAGAGCGGATCCAGGTTGAAGCCGCTCTCTATCGCGACGGCGGTCGTGAGCGACCGCTCTGGAAAGTCAGAGGACATCTCATCATCCAGGGCGCCAAAATGAATCCCTTCTGGTCATTGTAGCCCGCCATATCAACAATGTACTATAAAGCACTTGTTTGTGCTTTGATGTACATTTAGTGTTGGGCACTTGGCTCGAGCGGACATGCGCCTCGATGAAGAGGACTCACGGGTTCCGACATCCGATCGGATTGACACGATGAACCAGACGCTACATCCGCACGACAGTTTTATGAACGACGACATTGATGATTTGTCCGCAGGTAAGTCCCTGGGCGGTATATGGGTACCGTACGGTGCCCGTCAAAACACTCCATCCGGGGCTCTGCCACATCTCAGGAACGTAGCTTGCCATAGACAGTGCAATCCTTGATGATCTCGATGTAGGAGGGGTCACCGCGCTCCAGGCTCTGGAACACGGCACCCGCAACGTGGTCCGCTAGCTGAAGACCAGGTGAGGAAGTCGAATCGACATGCCGGACACGGACCTCAGGTGTGAACGGTCCCGGATGACTCAGCGCCACAGCCAATCCGAGTGAGGCATCCATGGCCTTCCGGTCGGCCTTCTTAGCAGACCGTCTGTCGATGACGATGTCCATCGAGCGAACACACAGCAGCCTCGACACCTCCGATACAGTACGGCCGGCCACCTGCCCCCAGATGACATCCTTGCCCTTCCTCATTGTCGAAGGGAGAGGCGACTTGCGAAATCCACTCCAGGCGGTCATCGAGTCCGAGGAGGAGACGGCTTCGAGCACGAATCTCCGGATGGACGGACTGCACCTGTTGAACTTCAGTTCGTGGTTGCCCTTCAGGACCGACCTGAACCTGCGGCGGCATCTGTTCGTGGCCATGGCGAGTGGCGCGCCCTTCCGGACGACTAGCGCGGCCACTATGAAATGCGCCGAGCTCCCCATCGAGAACCCGAGGTCTCCGCTCTCGTCGAGGTAGACCTCCACATGACGATGCATTGGCTGGACGATGTCACAGCGGATGTTCCAGATTCGCACTGCATGTAATGGAAATGCTACAACGGCGAGATAGGCTTATGAATGGCGGTCGCCATGGAAAACATCGCGGGTAAATCCCGGGGGGTATATGGTTCGCCGTTTGTCGGACCCGGCCAAGAATCCCCCTGGGGGCCGCACTCTTCTCGACAACGACGACTGCACGTGACCTCATGACCAGGAAATCAGGAGCGGCAGCTGCCAGCATGTGACCTCCGAAGTACATGTCTCTCGGAGGCTTCGCCGCCCAGCTATCCGAGGGCATCGATGAACGCGGCGACGACGCTGCTCGCCCGTGTCGCACGACGGTCGCGTGCCATGCCCCTCTCTCCGGAATAGAAGCCGGCGGCGAGGAGCGCGCCGGCGGAATCTGGACCATCGAACATCCTTCTGATGTTCTCGATCGACTCCCCCACCAGAGGGTCTCCGACGAACGGTCTGAACGCGGCCGCGACGCCGGTCGGGCCTCCCTCGAGGTTGTCCAACACGGCGCAGACGTCGTACGCGTCCTTCTCGGCCAGGCGCCCTCCCAGGGCGAGTCCCTTCGTCGCGATGCACCCGACGACATCAGCCATATGCACCTCCACATCGGCCCTGCCTCCGCCCGGCAACCGGGCGTCGATCCGCGTTCTGCATCGGTGAGCGAGGGCTAGTTGCGCGCCCCGCATGACCCTTGCGTTCAGGCCCTCCTGGA
>DUKU01000043.1:8749-9788 GCA_013329135.1 Thermoplasmata archaeon | reverse complement strand
CTTCACCGCCGCGCTCCGGGCATTTAACCCCGCTTATATAGTCACACTGACACGGCAGGTGTGCCTGGCCTCCCCTGGATTCGACATTCTTCCGACAGCGTTCTCTGAAGCCCTAGCAGAGGCTAAATATCGACCCGGTGTTCCCTGGAGCATGCGCATATTGGTCATCGACAACGGCGGTCAATGGACTCACAGGGAGTGGAGGGTCCTCAGGGACCTCGGCGTCGAGTCGGAGATAATCCCCAACACCACGCCCCTTGAGAACATCAAGGCGGATGGGCTGGTGCTGTCAGGTGGCTCGCCCAGGGTAGGACTCAATGCTGATGCCATGGGCAAGTGCGGCGAGTACATCGACAGGTCCGGTGTGCCGGTCATGGGCATATGCGCTGGCCATCAGTTCATGGCGGCCCACCTGGGCGGCAAGGCAGGGCCATCGAAGGTCCCGGAGTTCGGCAAGACCCTCGTGAGCATAGATGACGAGGATGACCTGTTCAAGGGACTCCCCCCGACTATCGTGGCGTGGGAGTCGCACAACGACGAGGTCCTCGAGATGCCTCCGGACTTCGTGTCGCTGGCCCACTCTGACAACTGCACGGTCCAGGCCATGAGGCACAAGACGAAGCCGCTCTTCGGGGTCCAGTTCCATCCCGAAGTCGAGCACACCGACAACGGCTATGAAATATTCCAGGCGTTCGTGGACGTGTGCCAGGCACAGAAGAAGGACTGAGCGATGGACCCTGAGGCCATCTCCATAGTGCAGGAGGCGCTCCGCACGAGGCTGCGCGACGAGACCGTCGAGCGTTCGATCGGCAGGACCGTCAGGAGACGCGGTCTGGATTTCTCGAGGTACATCCAGGTCATGAGCGATCTCAGGGATCTCGCAAAGGAACGCAAGGTCACGCCCGGCGAGGCTGCCGAGGCCCTAGCCAAGGATAAGGGTCAGGGCGACTAGGGCGACGATTGCCAGCACTATCCCGATGACGAGCATGGTCACGGCTGTGTTCTTGTCAGACCCGAACGCTATCGGCACTGGTCCGAC
>DUKU01000043.1:3876-8564 GCA_013329135.1 Thermoplasmata archaeon | reverse complement strand
GGACGCTCTATCTGTCCGACCGTCAGGAGTATGAACCCTGCGATGAAGCTCAGGATGATCAGGAGTGTGCCGAGGAGGAACAAACCACTGGCACCGCTGAATACTGGGAATATCAGGAACAGCGATACCTCCGCCTCCCCGGTGAGCACCGAGGCGGCGATGCACACCACCCCGGCGACGAACAACCCTATCGGAACCATCGTTCTGTAATGCAGACAGACCCTCTCCGCGGCGGCCCAGTAGAGGCGACCCTCGACATGTAACTGCCCGAGGAGCGTAACTATCTTTCTAGGGGGGCCAGACATTCAGAAGCCTTTTATCGGGTCTGAGCATTCAAGGTGCCGGGGAGCGGTTGAACACTCTCAAGGACCATCTGACGGAGATCCTGCGTTCGCGGGATTTCGAGGTTGCCGAGAAGGACGGCTACCTGTATGGCTCCAGGGAGGACGTCTCAGTCGTGGTACTTGCTGCGAGCGATATGCTCGCGGACGATGTGGAGGATTTCGTAAGGAACGTCTCGGACTTCCACGGACGCAAGGTGGTCGCGTCCATCGGCAAGGTCGACGAGAGCATCCAGGCACTCCTGCAGAAGCGCGGCATATATTACTGGGACCGAGAGGACGTGGAACACGAGATCGGCAGTCTGCAGCTCAGGTCGATGGGCGACGAGGCCGTGAAGAGCCTCCTGGATGAGGTCATATCGGACGAGATGCCACAGAGGCCCACCGAGCCACCGGAACAGTCAATCCCCATCATAGTGGAGAGCACCGTCGAACGGACTGAGAGGATCGTGAAGCCGAATTTCTCCCTCGAGGACGTGAAGTACCTCGCGAGGCACGAGGTCCAGGGCTACAGGTACGATTTGGAGCTGGTTCCACACTATCTGTTCCACTATGTGCTGAACATCGAGGACGGCAAGCAGAGGGCAGGCATCGTCGCCGTGAACGCCCTCACAAGCCAGATAGAGACCTGGCGCTGGGGTTTCGAGCTGGTCGACTCGATAGATGCGCAACATACGAAGCGGGAGCCGAAGATCGACGAGGAGAAGGCGAGCGAGCTGGCCCATGAATCCATCGTGAAGGAGTACAGATCGTTCACCGAACAGGTCAAGGACTTCGGTCATTCGGAGATCATAGAGCGGAAGAAGCCCCAGAAGGATCCGATGGTCATCGAGCCGAAGGGCCTGGTGTACCTGCCGGTCTGGTGCGTCGAAGGCAAGGGCGGTGCGATGATCGTCAACTCGTCGAGCGGGAAGATCATCAGCGAGCAGCTGCACGGCCCAGAGGCTAGGCGAGGCTGAGTTTCTTCAGCCGCTCCATTATGCCCAGCCAGTGAGAGCCTCTCCAATACACCTTGCCGCAGCCGGCGCACTTCCAGAACTTGTCGTTGCCCGCGAATGCCCCCTCGGGGACGGCTCCCTTCGCTTGCTCCTTCGGCAACTCTATCAGCTCGCCGTTGCAGGCCGTGCATCGGATGGCCGCTTCGTCGAACATCAGGCCAAACTTCGTTTTGACGGCTCCGAGCTGTGCATCCAACTCGTCATCCTCGACCAGGAATGCTCCCGGCTCCTTCGCCAGCTCCTTGTCCCTTGTCAGGACGAACCGCCCTTCCGCCCTGGCAGCGGCCGATATCGCCTTGTCGTCCATCCTCTTGTCATAGATGGTATCGTAGCCCATCATCCTGAGCCACTTGGCGAGCGAACCGAGCATGTGGTCGGCGATGAACTTCGACCGTTCCTGCGGGCTGGTCACTTGACCACCTCGTACCTGACAAGGACGCCGCTCCCTAACACCTGAGCGTCCTTGAGTTTCAGTGGGACGATGCTGTTCTCGTCCTCTGCTCCCAGTCCACCCGCTGGTGTGGGTGCGGTGTCTCCGCCGATCACCATGCTGCCGATGAATATGCATACCTCGTCTGCCAGGCGCGCCTTCAGGAATGACCAGATCACCTTCGAGCCGCCTTCGACCAGCATCTTCTTGATGCCCTTCTTCTCCAGGATCGGCAGTAGCTTCTCGAGGTCGATCTCGTCCCTGCCACACCTGACGACCTCAGCGTTCGGGAAGGTCTTGCGGCAGCGTTCGTTAGTCACTATGATAGTCCTCGCGGCCCCGTTCAGGACCAGTGCCCCCGAAGGGGTCCGCCCATCGGAGTCCAGGACAATCCTGGCAGGCTGCCTCGGGCTCTTGACGTACTTCTCGTTGACAGTGAGTTTCGGGTCATCCGATATGACGGTCTCGACGCCGACAAGTATCGCTTGCACTGAGTTCCTCAGCTTGTGGACTCGCTTCCTGTCATCCTCGTTCGAGATCTTCGTCTGTCTCCTCGACTTGAGGGCGATCTTGCCGTCTGCGGACATCGCGCAGTTGATTATTGTCTTCAAGTGCAACCGATGCGAGAACGGCCCGGCTGTGTAATAACTCTTCGCACGCGATTGCCAGAATCGGCAAGAGAAATGAGCGGTCAAAAGGCAGGAGCGGACCAACGGCACTGGACCGATCTGTCAGGGGACGAACGACATGTAATTTCATTCGTGTTGCCGTTCCGATTGCCTCCCGAAGGGTGCGGCTTGAGATGTTGCGGAGATTACCAAAGTTTATGAGAGGTCTACCATATTCCCAGAACGATGGACGGAAACGACATCCGCATATTCGAACTGAAGAAGAAGGACCTTCGAGGGGCGACCATCATAGACGGATTCCCTAGCGTAGGCCTGGTCAGCTCGATATCGGCGAACTATCTCATCAAAGTCCTGAAGATGGAGCACATAGGCATCATGGACTCACCACAGTTCCCGACGGTCTCACTTATTCGGGATGCGACCCCGTTGAGTCCCGTGAGGATATATGCTAGCGACAAGGGCCCACGCGGGGACCAGCTGGTTGCGTTCATATCCGAGTTCCAGGCTCCCGCGAACCTCGTCCGTCCCATATCAAGGGTCCTGGTGGACTGGGCGGTCGAGCAGAGGTGCAGGATGATCGTGTCTCCCGAAGGCCTTGTCCTGGACCCCGAGATCAGGGACAGCGCTGACATATCCGATGTCGTCTTCGGCATCGCGAGCACCCCAAGGGCCAGGGAACTTCTCAAGGAGCACGGGATACGACAGTTCGAGGAGGGCGTGATATCCGGAGTGGCCGGGGTCCTGCTGAACGAGGGCAGGAAGCGCGACTTCGATGTCGTCACACTCCTGGCCGAGGCACACCCGGACTTCCCGGATGCGAAAGCCGCCGCGTTGGTGCTCGAGGCGATCGACAAACTCCTGCTGGGCATCGATTTCGACGCGAAGCCCCTGTTCGAGGAGGCCAAGCGGATCGAAGAACACATCAGGGAGATTCAGAAGCAGGCGGTCGTGAAGAAAGGGGATAAGACTGCACCCAGGCCAGAGATGTACGGCTAGATGGAGCGTATCTCGACCGCGCCGTCTCTCCGGATGGTCTTGAACTTCTCACCGAGGAACCTCTCAACGACCCAGATGTTCGTCTCGGCGTGCCCTGTCAGTTCTTCCCCGATGACGACTGACTCTCCCCTGGCGAGCGCCATGTACGGCACGAGTTGGTCGAGCATGTGACCGTCCGCGGTCGCGCCCGAGCGCATGGTCTCGACGAGGTCGGCGGCGCAGGTCTCCCCGAGGGTCTCCGCCCTCACACCTCTCTCGCCCAGGGCCGATTCTCCCAGGATCGTGTTCTCGTACTCGGATGCCAACACCGTACCCGCTCCGGTGCTTCTCCCCGAGCGTAGATCGGAATCGACCTTCACGTTTCCGTGGTCGACGAGGCGTTTCAGGGCGGCATGCTTCATCCTCGAGACGACATGGTCAGGCAGGTTCTGCGCATATGCCACACCTGATAACCTGACGAATCCTCCTCTTTGACCGAGGTCGATGCCCCTGAGCGTGGGACACGGGTCTATATGTGCCACGATCTCCCCCCCTCCTTCGGGGTAGAACCCTCTCTGAACGATGTCTATGTCGCAGGACACTCCCATGCGCCTGACGATTGGAAGGTGCACCAGTCTCATGAAATCAATCGGTGGTGACCATTTCGTGTCGGTGCCGCCCTTGAGCGTCAACCGGACAGGGGCCTTCGACATCGTCGCGGGCAGGATACATGCCTGGAGGACGAGAGACGTGCTGCCAGCTGTGCCGATGTCGAGCTCAAAATCCCCACCGGTGAGTGCTCCTGGTCTGAATGCGATCTCTTTCGAGCCGACGTGTAGCCCGTCGACCCTGGCATCACAAAGCTCTGCAACAGCCTCGATGGCCGAGACATGTTGGGCGGCCAGGCCAGGGTTCGGCCTGCCCGCCCTTATGCCATTCACCTGTATGGGTTCTCGGAGCACGGCAGAGAGCGAAACAGCGGTCCTGAGGACCTGCCCCCCGCCCTCCCCGTGCGAGCCATCTATCTCTATCATTTCGACACGTTCCGTCTCGCAGCGAGCTTCTTGGCTATCACGCTCACGAGGAAGAACCGGATCATCATGATGACTGCGAGGAGTATCAGTGCGGCGGCTAGGTAGAGAAGCCAGACTGGAGCCCTATCGTCCCCGCTCGCGAGTATGATTCCCAGTCCAAGGGCTTCAGCGATGAACGCACCGAATCCGAGCGCGAAGGAGTATAACCCCATCGTGGCCCCGTAGCATTCCTCGTCGGATGAGTCTGCCATCATCGCGAGTGCGGCCGGTACGAACGCACC
>DUKU01000043.1:1991-3656 GCA_013329135.1 Thermoplasmata archaeon | reverse complement strand
AGCACCATGAGCACAATGCCGAATATGCTGAAAACGCCGTAGGCCATGACGGGGATCCTGCCGACGATGTCCGAGACCTTCCCCCAGAACGGTTGCAGGAGGCCAAGTGCGACGCCAGCGGCGCCGAACATGATGCCTATCGTGGTGCCGGACATGTCCTCGCTCAGCATGATCCTGGGCAGATATGTGATCGCGAGCCCGAGAAGGGTCGCGATGATCAGCCAGATCGGGAACATCAACCGGACCTCCTTGATCTTGAAGACCCTCTTCAGGGCCTGGAACCCCTCCATGTTCGATGCCTTCACGACAGGCTTCTCCTTTCTGACAAGAATCTGCAACATGACCGCCGAGGACCCGAGTAGGACTGCGACCATGACGAATCCGGCGATTGGGCCTGTGAAGTCGATCATGAATCCGCCGACGACTGCACCGATGATGTATCCCAGGAACGTGGAGTAGTCGAACCACCCCATCTGCCTGCCCCGGTCGCACTTGTCAGCATGGTCCGCGATCATGGCGATCGCAGGGGCCACGGTCGCCGCGGCGCCTATGCCGTGTATCCCATGCATGGCCGCGAGGTACCACACGTTGTTCGAGAGGGTGTAGAGTGTGACTATCACGGCCGCGACGCTCGTCCCTGCGACTATGATGACCTTCCTCCCAACCCGGTCACTCAGAAGGCCGAAGTAGTTGGCGGTCAGCATCTCCGCGAGAGGGTAGGGGACGGCTATGATGGCGACGTTCAGGAGCGCCTCGTAGTTGGTGTCGTACGGGACATAGCTCGCTATCAGAAGGAGCAAGGCGCCGAACGCGGTTCTGAGAAGGAAAGTCGAAAGGTAAAGGACTCGCAAATGCCACGGTGTGCGGACGCCTCGCGACTTGAATGCGCTGAACATCAGATGTTCCTTCAGCTCATGTCATTACTTAACATTTATGGGGGCTGGAATCTCAACCCGGACGAATACCCACGGGTGTCCATCAGAATGGTTTAAGTACCGCACGACTATAGCCCGGGCCAGGTGTCCCATTGGCAGTCGAGATATTGGGCGTCGGGATCCTCATAGCGGCCCTATTGCTGATTCTCATTAGCTGCGAAGTGTTCGTGAACGGCATCGAATGGCTCGGCTGCAGGCTCGGCCTCGCGGAGACCGCCACGGGCAGCATACTCGCAGCGGTCGGTACCGCCATGCCCGAGACGATCATCCCGCTGATCGCCATCTTCCTCGGCAGCGCGGAGGGGGGCGAGAAGATCGGGGAGGGCGCCATACTAGGCGCCCCATTCATGCTTGGCACCCTTGCGATGTTCGTCGGCGGCGTCGCGATATGGTACGGTTGCCGGAAGGGGAAGCGGAAAGAGTGCCTGGTCCTGAAGGCCGGCCACGCCGAGCGCGACCTGAAGTTCTTCATGAGCATGTACATGGTCGCGTTGGTCTGCGGACTCATGAGCTTTCAGGATTTCTTCGACCACTCGTTGTTCAACCTTGGGGCCGCGCTCCTCCTGATGTCGTTGTATGTGATTTACATCAGACAGCTCCTCAAGGACGAATCCGACATGAACGAGGGCGCCTGTCCTGCGCTATACCTCGGAAGGGCGATGGGAATAGCCCCCGCCAAGAACACGTTCGGCATGGCCATGATTCTTCTCCAGGTGTTCGGTGCGCTCAT
>DUKU01000043.1:0-1832 GCA_013329135.1 Thermoplasmata archaeon | reverse complement strand
GCCCCGATGATACTCGCTTTCCTGATCGCCCCGATAGCAACTGAGCTCCCAGAGAAATTCAACAGCGTCATCTGGTACCTCAGGGGCAAGGACACACTGGCACTGGGTAACATAACCGGTGCGATGGTGTTCCAGAGCAGCTTCCCTGTCAGCATCGGGCTCCTGTTCACCGAGTGGGCATTGGACCCGATCAACATCGCGAGCATGGTCATAGCACTCGTGGCCGCGTTCTGGATATATTACTCTGTGAAGGTGAAGAAGCGCGTGGAGTACAAGACGCTCTTGGCGTCCGGGTCGCTTTACATCCTTTACATAATCATGCTCATCATGTTCCCTGTGGCGGTCGACTAGTAGCATAGCTACTAGACGTTTGGATGACTGGCTCGCACGCGCTCCGGACAAGTTATAAGTACGGACGAGGGTAATGTCCGCTCAGATGGGATGCAGACCGATTCTTCGTGAATTAGTTGGCATCACGTGAGCGTAAGCCACGACAAGGACGTGCAGGCCAGATGGACACCGAGGCACAGCTGCTCTTCCAGATGGGCGCTATCATGCTCCTCGCTTTCATAGCTGCGACTCTGGCGAGGAAGATGAACCAGTCGGTCATGATAGGTTACATCGCCATCGGCATACTCATCGGCCCGAAGATCAGCGTCGAAATCCTGGGCTATGAGTATCACGGACTGATAACAGACACCAGCCTGATCAGCATGCTCTCCTTCGTGGGTTTGGTCATGCTCATGTTCTTCGTGGGCCTCGAGTTCTCGTTCTCGAAGCTCAAGAAGACCCGGACCCCTGCGATAATCCTCGCGGTCATCGACACGAGCGTGGGACTGTTCGTCGGGTTCATGTTCGCTTCGTTCCTCGGCTGGCCTCTGATAGACTCCATATTCCTCGCGGGCGTGATCGCGATGAGCAGCACGAGCATCGCGATGAAAGTGCTGTTCGACCTCAAGCGTATGTCTAGCCCAGAGGTCGAGTTCCTCATCGGGCTCGTCGTCGTAGAGACCTTCATAGCCATGCTCATACTCACGGTCGCAAGCGGCATGGTGGTCAGGCCGGAGGCGGACCCGTCCGAGTACGGCCAGTTGTTGTTGGGGATGGGCGCGTTCTACGCGTTCTTCGTGTGGGTCGCGATGTGGGCGGTCCCCAGGGTCGTGTCATTCTTCAACAGCATCGAGAACGACGAGATGTTCATACTCTTCGCGCTCGGGATAGTGTTCCTGACAGCCGGTTTCGCCGCCGTCATGAATGTCCCGCCGATCATAGGCGCGTTCTTCATCGGCATGATACTGGCTGAGACGAACGTCTCCGTCAGGATTCGATCGAAACTGGAGTCGTTCAAGGACGCGTTCGTGGCCATCTTCTTCACATCGTTCGGCATGATGATCGACCCCGCGATGTTCCCCGACGTGATATGGATGGTCGCACTCGCGATACCCTTGGTGATACTCTACGAGGTGTTCGTGATGTCGTCCATCACGTACTTCCTCGGCTTCTCCGCTAAGGCATCCATGACGATTGGAACTAGCGCGTCAGGCAGAGGCGTCGAGTCCATCCTCTACGCGAGTGTGGGCAGCAACGTGAAGGGGGCCACCATGGGCAGCCTTCTGAACCCGTTCGCGGGCGTCTTCTGCTTCGCCATGAGCGCGATCTCCCCTGCGCTGGTGAAGCACTCAGCCGCTCTGGCGAATGCCGCCGGCAAGGTCGTTCCTAAGCAGGTGAGGTTCTCCTCGTCGATCATATCTCGCACGCTGGGCAAGGTGATTCTGCCCTCGTCGCTCAAAATATTCAAGGGGGCGAGGATGACGGGCACCCTGCTGATATCG
>DUKU01000097.1:7580-7729 GCA_013329135.1 Thermoplasmata archaeon | reverse complement strand
GGCGCGGACGCCGTCCTGCTGATAGCCAAGGTCCTTCGCACGGAGACCCTTGACCGGTTCATAGGAACGTGCGTCCAGACGGGTGTCGAGCCTCTTGTCGAGCTCCATGACCTCGAGGATGTCGAGAAACTGGAATCGTGCCGGAACGC
>DUKU01000097.1:7048-7497 GCA_013329135.1 Thermoplasmata archaeon | reverse complement strand
TTGAACTCCAGGGACCTGAGGACGCTCGGGACGGACATCTCCATGTTGAACTCTCTCCGCAAGCGCATTCCCTCGGACAAGCTGGTCGTCGCGGAGAGCGGGATGCGCACGGCCAAGGACCTCGTGTCGCTCAAAGGCTTCGACGCGGTCCTTGTAGGGTCCGCGCTCATGGAGTCCGAGGACATGTTGCGGAAGGCCGAGGAGCTCGTCTCCGCGGGAAGGAGTGTGCCATCATGAAGGTCAAGATATGCGGAATAACGAATCAGGAAGACGCCGTCATGTGCGAGGACCTCGGGGCGGACGCCCTCGGGTTCGTCCACGTCGACGGCAGACTGAGAGGCAGACCACTGGACGAGATATCCGATATGTGCGGATCCCTCGGCCCGATGACGACGAAGGTCCTGGTCTGCACCCCCAGGACTCCCTATGACGCTGAGCGCATGTTCTTC
>DUKU01000097.1:5952-6769 GCA_013329135.1 Thermoplasmata archaeon | reverse complement strand
CCAGTCGATTCATGCGAGAGGTGCATCATCGCGGGCGGACTCAACATCGCGAACATGGACGCCGCCCTCAGGATGAGGCCCTACGCCCTCGACGTGTCCTCGGGCGTGGAGCACTCCCCAGGAAGGAAGGACCGGGAGCTTGTATCAGAGTTCATCAGGAGATGCAAGACATGAACAGGAACGGCTACTTCGGCAGGTTCGGAGGGTTCTATGTCCCCGAGATCCTTGTGACCGCGCTCAGGGAGCTCGAGCGAGAGTACCGCACTCTGTCATCCGACCAGGATTTCCAGAAGGAGCTGGGAGGACTTCTGAGCACGTACGCGGGGCGGCCTACACCACTGTACTACGCGAGGAGGCTCACGGAGCACGTGGGCGGGGCCAAGATGTTCCTCAAGCGGGAGGACCTCGCGCACACAGGCTCCCACAAGATCAACAACGCCCTCGGGCAGGCGCTCCTCGCGAAGAGGATGGGCAGGACCAGGGTCATCGCCGAGACAGGAGCAGGACAGCACGGAGTCGCCGCGGCTACCGCATGCGCCCTCCTGGGCCTCGAGTGCGAGGTGTACATGGGGGAGGTGGATGTCGAGCGCCAGAGACTGAACTGCTTCAGGATGGAGCTACTGGGCGCGAAGGTCAACGTGGTCAAGTCCGGCACGAAGACACTCAAGGACGCCATCAACGAGGCGCTCAGAGACTACGCCGCGTCGAGCGACCATACCCACTATCTCATAGGGAGCGTCGTCGGCCCGCACCCGTATCCCACGATCGTCAGGGACCTCCAGTCCGTCATAGGCCGCGAGGCGAGGACGCAGATCAT
>DUKU01000097.1:0-5791 GCA_013329135.1 Thermoplasmata archaeon | reverse complement strand
CCATCGGCCTGTTCCACCCGTTCATCGAAAACCCAGGGGTGAGGATGTTCGGCGCCGAGGCCGGAGGCAAAGGTATCCAGACAGGGGAACACTCCGCGAGCGTCGTCGCAGGCGAGGAGGGCGTCCTCCACGGGGCACGCACGCTCGTGCTCCAGGACGGCGACGGGCAGATATCCGGTACGCACTCCATCGCCGCGGGATTGGACTACTCCGCCGTCGGGCCAGAACACGCTTATCTGGCCAGGTCCAGCCGTGCGGAGTACCGCGCCGTAACCGACTCAGAGGCCCTGGCCGCGTTCCACCTCCTGTCCGAGCTCGAGGGCATCATCCCGGCGCTCGAGAGCGCTCATGCCGTCGCGTGCGCTGTCAAGCTCGGGGGCGAGATGCCCACCGACTCCGCCATGATTGTCAACCTGTCCGGCAGAGGGGACAAGGACGTGGCCCAGGTGGCCGAGCTGGAGGCGCCACGATGAGCAGGATGTCGGGCGTATTCGAGAAGCTCTCGAGGGACGGCGCGGGAGCGTACATCCCCTATGTGTGCGCCGGCGACCCCGACAGTGAATTCACGTTCTCACTCGCCGCGAAGCTCCTGGACGCGGGCGCAGACATCATCGAGCTCGGGATACCTTTCTCGGACCCCGTGGCCGACGGGCCCGTCATCCAGGGTGCCATGAACCGCTCGCTCCAGGCGGGGTTCAAGGTCAACGAGACCTTCGGGATCGTGGAGTCTCTCCGGCGGAAAGGCTACGGCCAGCCCATCGTCCTCATGACGTACGCGAACCCCGTGCTCAGGATGGGCATCCAGGACTTCTGCTCGAAGGCCTCTCGGTCCGGAGCTGACGCCATACTCATGGTCGACATGCCGCTCGAGGAGTCGCGCGAGCTCGACTCGCAGGCCCAGGCACATGGACTCGACATCATACGCCTGGTCGCGCCATCGACCACGGACGTGCGGCTGGGCGAAATCGTGTCCAGAGGCTCTGGGTTCATCTATGCCGTATCAGCGGCAGGCGTGACCGGGGCCCGCACGAGTCTCCCGGAATCGGCGACATCCCTTCTCAGGCGGGTGGCGCTGGCATCCCATATCCCCGTCGTGCTCGGCTTCGGGATATCGGCGCCGGAGCACGTGAGGGAAGCCCTGCGCGCAGGTGCCCGAGGAGTGGTCGAAGGGTCCGCTCTCGTGTCCGCATATGCCCCTCTCCTCGCGGACAGGGGCCACGCGCTGGAAGAGGCCGCGAAGCACGCGGTCGCGATGAAGGCCGCGACCCTGCCGTTGTGACACCATCCTGCTCGAGCGTGAACGACTGCATGTAGCGCCAACCGAGAACGCCCTCCCCCCCCAGCCGTGAGGGCCGGGCACCGGAACTCCGTGAACTCCGAAGGGCTCCAGGTAGCGGACCATGTCGCGGGAGCGGTCTTCCAGGATCTCGAACGGGGCGATGGGTCGTACCTGGAGATCATCGCTGACAAGATTGTCCATGGCGAGGTCTATTGGTGGAGACGTGCAGACCCCGGGTGGATTGTTGCCACATGCACCGTCAGGTACACAGATACCCCCCGGGACTTACCTGCGCATTTCCCATGTCGACGGCCATTCATAAACCTATCTTGCCGTTGTAGCACGGAATCGTGCGGGAATCCATCGTCAATGGAGAGTCGTGTCGAGAATTGCAGCCCCTGGGGGGATTCTTTTGGCGGGCACCGTCCGGTACCCATATACCCCCCAGGACTTACCTGCGTGACGTTGATTGTGGCCGTTGTTGATAAACATGTCGTGCGGATGTAGCCCATCTCTGGCATGCCATATCGATTTGAACCACGCGCGGTGGACTTCATGGTCTCCATGCTCTTGCCGACCGTCAACCGCCCCCCCTGCTATGAGGCCGTCACAATATCCGTTGTTCCTCTTTCCTTCAGAAAGAGGAGGCTATTTATACCGACCAACTGGATGACATCTAAGCATACTGTCCGCCCCCCGGACAGTGGGATGGAGTCAGAACATGATAGCTAGAAAGTTCTCAGCCTGCCTGCTTGTGATGGTGTTGACTGCCTCCGCATTCGCGTTCGCGTCCTTCGGGGCGCGATCGGAACAGTCGAGCGCGGACACCTACGGATACTACTGGACCGACAGCAACGCCCCGACGCCATCCGTGGCATTCAACTGGATTGAGATATCCGGCTCGGGAGAAGACGTCGGCTTCAACTATGCCGACTCCAACTATGGCGGCCCGTACCCGATAGGTTTCGACTTCGAATTCTACGGCAGCACCTACTCGGCGTTCAACGTGTCCTGCAACGGCTATATCCAGTTCGACATGAGTTCTTCGGATTCCTACAACGACCAGGTCCCGAGCACATCGGACCCGGATAACATCATCGCGCCATTCTGGGACGACCTGATCGTCTACTATCCGTACTACAACTACGGCGCGGTCTTCTACGAGACGATAGGGGCCACCCCGAACCTACAGCTCGTGGTGGAGTTCTTCGAGGTCTCGCGCGACTACAGCTACAACCTGCTGACCTTCGAGGTCATCCTGAACGAGACGGGCGAGATATGGTTCCAGTACCTCGACATGGGCACCGAGACGGGCCCGAGCGCAACCGCGGGCATCGAGAACTCCGACGGCACCATGGGGTGCGAGTACTCCTACGGGTCCGCGACCCTCTGGGACGGCCTCGCGGTCAAGTTCGAGCGCGGCCTGATTGGGTTCGGACCGGACGCGGCCAACATGGCCGACTGGGGCACGAGCGCGGTCTACAACATCTATGTCACGAACGCGCAGACAATCACAGACTCCTTCGACATTGAAATCGATTACTCTTATCTGGGCTGGTCTGTCGATGTATATGACGGTTCTTCGAGCCCGCTGGTGGACAACAACCTCAACGGGATCCCGGACACGGGCGACCTCGCCCCTGACGAGTCCTTCCACATGCTCGTGTACGTGACGGTCCCCGACCCGCCCACGGAGCAGAACGAGACCTCGGTCCTGCTCGCGAGGTCGTCCAACAACCCGCTGGCCTATGACGATGTCACCCTCACGACGCAGGCGTACCAGGCGCACTTCGGGACCACGCACAGCAGCTCCGTCGAGGATACGGACCTGGATGGGGACTACGACAATCTGTATGTCGATGCCTCGGTCGACGCGGTTAGCGACGGCACCCTGGGTATGTATGCATACCTGTACGACGCCTCTTTCACCTACATCACATACGTGTGGGTCAGCGCAGATGTGCCGGCAGGCGCCGGGACGGTGAACGCTTCGTTCTCCGGAGAAGACATATACTCTTCCCTGGGCGACGGCCCGTATTACGTCTATCTCGACCTCCGCGACAGGCTGTGGAATCCCATTGATAGCAGCTCGCACACGACCGGTGCCCTTGCGTACGCCGATTTCGATACGCCCGCGGCCATGTTCGTCCTGCCGTTCTCAGACTACGGCAGGGATGACGACCTGAACGATCTGTACGACTACCTCGTTGTGAACGTGACCATCGAGGTCTTCGACCCAGGATACTACACGGTCGAGTCGGAGATGTACGATGACTGGTACTGGACCTATCTCGGCGAGTACGACTACTCGGGCATGTTCATCGCGGGTGTGTACGATATCCCGCTCTTGTATACATCCTCCCCGATCAACCAGTCGAGTCTGGACGGGCCGTGTGAGCTCTACCTCGACCTGTACTTCGAGAACTTCACTTTGACGGACGAATACGACTACCTGACGGGCTCATATCTCTATTCGGACTTCGAGGGCCCGCCTGCGGCGTTCGCGGCCCCGCACGACGACAACGCGTACGACTCAGACTCGGACGGGTACTATAACCAGATCAACGTCACCCTGTACATCGAGTGCTTCGAGACGGGCCTCTACGACCTCGAGGTGTCGGTGTACGACATGTCACGGAACGAGTACGCGGTCATCTACGAGACCCTGAGCCTTACCGCGGGCATGACGGTCTCGTACACGGTGATCATCGACGGCGCGTACATCTACTCGAGCGGCGACACGGGCGACTTCTACCTCGATATGTACCTGTACGAGAATGGCACCACCAATGAGCTCGACTACGACTATTACTACACGGACACCTACTACTACTGGGACTTCGACGTCGCGGGCGCGCTCATCGACTCCATCTACGACTTCGGCAGGGACACGGACGCCGACGGATGGTACAACGAGCTCGTCTTCACCGTGTACATAGACCCGCTGTCCACCGGTGACTTCCTGCTCGAGGCGGATGTGTCCGACTCCTCCTACGGCTGGATGATGGACGCGTCCGAGGTCGTGAGCCTTGTGGAGGGCGTCATCTACGAGTGGGAGGTCGTGCTGAGCGCATACGACATCCTCTCATACTCGGCGAGCGGCTACTTCGAGATCGAGGCGTACATCTACGACGAGACGGGTTGGACCTACTACGATGACGATTACGCCTACTCATCGTACTACGACCTGGGTGACTTCGACCCGATCGGCGCGTTCTTCGAGACTCCATATGATGACTACGGCCGGGACGACGACTCGGACGGGTACTACGACTACCTGATCATGTCGTTCTACGTGAACGCCTCCACATCCGGATACTACGATGTCGAGGTCTATGTGGAGGACCCGTGGGGCTACTACTTCGACACGTATGTATTCGAGCTGTACGTGGACGAGGGCAACCCTGAGCTGATCGAGGTCGAGATACCGGCGTCCGCCATATGGGAGCTCGGGTACGACGGCTGGTGGTATTTCGACATGACCGTGTACGACCATTACTCGTACACGGAGTACGATTGGGACGACTACTACACCGCTGACTACTACTCTTACACAGACTTCGACCCGCCAGCGGTGCAGTTCGATCCGCCGCACGCGGACTACGGGCTGGACACCGACTCCGACTACTACTACGACTACCTGATGGTGGATGTGGAGCTGAACTGCGGTCAGGCCGGGGCATACACCGTGTATGCGGATCTGTACACTCCTGGTTGGAGCTACCTCACGGGCCTGGAGTCCACCGAGAGCATGACGGTCGGGAACAACATGGTCGAGTTCGCCTTCGAGGGCTGGATGCTCTACAACACCTACTCTTCAGGGGACTTCATAGTGGAGCTGGTGGTGGAGGACGACGAGGGGAACGTCATGGATTACGACACCCACTGGACATCCTACTACTACTACTGGGAGTTCGAGTACCCGCCAGCGGAGTTCTCCTCGCCGCACAGCGACTACGCGGTCGACGAGGACGATGACTCCCTGTACGACTACCTGATAGTCAACGCCTCGGTCGAGGCGTACGCCGATGGCGACTACGCCGTGCGTGGAATACTGTACGATGAATGGGACAATGTCGTGGACCTGGCCGTCGCCCAGGCGACCCTTGCTGTGGGCGTCCAGGATGTCCAGCTGTGGTTCGACGCGTTCCCCGTCGCCAACGCGGATTATTATCCATACTACGTCGAGCTTATGCTGTACGACGACCAGCGGAACGAGATGGACACCGACTGGCACTACCTGGACGGCACATACGACCCGGCAGACTTCGACCCGTCCGTCCCGATGATAGAGGCGGGCTGGGCATATGACGCCCCGGTCATAGACGGGACCGTGTCCTTGGCAGAGTGGTTCGGGGCGGACCCCGTGGACCTGCTGGCCGCGGACGGCATGAACGAGGTCGCCGGCATGATGTACATCCTGAACAACGGCACGCACCTGTTCGTGCTCATAGACGCCACGGGCGACCTGACGGAGACGGACGGCGACTTCGCGGCCGTCGCGTTCGACAC
>DUKU01000074.1:2179-18393 GCA_013329135.1 Thermoplasmata archaeon | reverse complement strand
GGGCAGCACGATATACGCAATCACGGACGAGAGAATCATCATGCAGAGGGGCATCCTGGGGAAGACATACGAGGACATCCCGCTCGGGATGGTCACCAACATGAGCGTGTCCCAGTCGATAGGCAAGCGGATGCTGGGATATGGGACCATCAACTTCTCGACCCAGGGTGCGCAGGGACGCACTGGCTCGATCGTCTGGGAGGCTGTGCCGAACCCGCTCACGGTCAGAAGGAAGGCCCAAGAGGTCATGGACGTCAGGGTCAAGCCCAAAGAGGAGTGAACGCGTCGGACCATACTTGTTCGGGGAAAAGGTGGACACTCCCCCGCCCATTCGCCACAAACGCAATCAACGTCCGAGCCGTTCACAGGCCCGGAGCAGGAGGTGGCGAGTGTGGGAGCTGCAGATGTGGTCAGAGAGGGCCCGGCCAGGGCGTTCATGCTGTGCAACGAAGCCATCGTCAGAGGTGCCATCGAGGCTGATGTCAAAGTCGTGTCGGCGTACCCCGGGTCGCCCACGACCGAAGTGCTCGACACATTGTCCGCAGTCGCCCCCGGCTTCGATTACAGGATGGAGATCTCCGCGAACGAGAAGGTCGCGCTCGAGACCTGCGCCGGAGCGTCGATGGCGGGGCTCCGGACCATCACGAGCATGAAGAGCGTCGGCCTGAACGTGGCCTCAGACGCGTTCTACTCGCTCTCATATACTGGCATCAAGGGCGGCATGGTGCTCGTGGTCGCGGACGACCCTCAGGCACACTCGTCCCAGACCGAGCAGGATGGGAGGACCTTCGGCCCGAGCGCGTACGTGCCCATGCTCGAGCCCTCGAACCCTGCCGAAGCGAAGAGGATGGTAAAGGCGGCGTTCGAGATATCCGAGAGGTACGGAGTGCCGGTGCTCCTCAGGACCACCACGAGGGTGAACCACCAGAGCGGCATCGTCGACCTCGGGAAGCTGGAGAGGAAGCCGTTCGCGAAGGTCAGGTGGGACCATCCCCCTGGCAGGTTCGTGAC
This sequence comes from Thermoplasmata archaeon, assembly GCA_013329135.1. GTDB lineage: Archaea > Thermoplasmatota > Thermoplasmata > UBA10834 > UBA10834 > UBA9653 > UBA9653 sp9653u. Next base: position 17,382 of record DUKU01000074.1, on the reverse strand, counting down.
CGTCGCTGATTCGGCCAGGACGTTCAAGCTCGCGATGCTCGAGAGGACCACGAGGCTCGAGGCCGAGTTCGATGGGTCAGACCTGAACCTCGTGGAGGACACCGGCTCCGACACGGGCATCGTCACGAGCGGGGCGGGGTACAACTACTCCGTCGATGCGTGCCGCGAGCTGGGCATCGAACCCTCGATGCTCAAGCTCGGCACAACATACCCGCTCCCGAAGAAGCTCATCGGGGACTTCCTGAAGAAGCTCAAGACGGTCATCATCGTCGAGGAGCTCTCCCCATATCTGGAGCTCCACGTGACGGCCATCGCGAAGGATGCCAACCCGTCCGTGAGGGTCGTGGGCAAGTGGACGGGGCACTTCAGCGAGGCGTTTGAGTACAACACGAACATCGTCGTCGAAGGCATCGCGAAGGCCCTCGGGACGAAGCTGCCGGTCGACTACAAGGCGGTCATGGACAAGGCGAAGGAGCTCAAGGAGGGCCTGGCGGACAGGTGGCCTACTTTCTGCCCAGGATGTCCGCACAGGGCGTCCCTGCACGCGCTCAGGCAGGCCCTGAAGGGCGTGAAGCACGTGGTCGCGACCGACATAGGGTGCTATTCGATGAGCTTCCTCGAACCGATCAACTACGGCGACACGCTCCTGTGCATGGGTGCGTGCACGGGCGTGGCCGCCGGCCTCCAGTACGCGGTCGAGGAGAAGGTCGTCGCCATCGTAGGCGACTCGACGTTCTATCACGCTGGCCTGCCCGGTCTCGTCAACGCGATACACCACGGGGACGATTTCACACTGCTCATACTCGACAACGAGGTCACCGCCATGACCGGACAGCAGCCCAACCCTGGTTCCGATGCGAACGCCGGCGGGAGGGCGGCCAAGCCGATGGTGATCGAGAACGTCCTGCGCGGGTTCGGGCTCGAGGACATCACGATCGTCGATCCTTACGATGTCAAGAACGCGGTCGGGCCGATGAAGGATGCGCTGGCCAGGAAGGGGCCGAACGTCATCATATCCAGGAGGGCGTGCGCGCTACACGCTGACCGGCTGAAACGGAAGCGCGGCGAGAAGATATCCTCGAACGATGTGAGCAAGGAGGCCTGCAAGAAGCCGTACACTTGCATCCGGGAATTCTACTGCCCGGCACTGTCGATCGACGATGACGACCGCAAGTCCGTGATATCGAAGGAGCTGTGCGACAAGTGCGATGTGTGCGCGAAGCTGTGCCCGTTCGGCTCCATCAAGGAGAGGGAGGGGGGATGACCATGGCCGAGAGGGAATTCAGCGTGTACATGTCAGGCGTGGGAGGCCAGGGGCTGGTGCTGCTCTCGAACGTGATAGGCGCGGCGTGCGCGAGCGCGGGCATACGCGCTCTGACGGGGGAACAGCACGGGCTGTCCCAGAGGAGCGGCTCAATCAACGTGCACATGAGGATAGGCGAGCGCATCAGGTCGCCTTTGATACCCATAGGCGGCGCGGACGCGCTGCTCGCGCTCGAGGCTTTGGAGGCGCTCAGGTATGTCGAGTACCTGAGGCCCGGGGGCATCGTGCTCATGAACTCGAGGGTGCAGCACCCGGTCTCGGAGACGGCGAAGCACATGAAGGACAAGCAGGCGAGGTACTTCTCGGCGGACGAAGTCCGCGCGAGGCTCTCCCGTGTCACGGACAAGATATCCGTCATCGACGCGCTAACGCTCGCGAAGGAAGCGGGGAGCACGCTCACCGAGAACATCATCATGCTCGGCGCACTCAGCACGGTCGAGGCGTTCCCCGTGCCCGTCGACGCACTCAAGAGATCCGTGGCTGAGAACGTGCCCAAGAAGGCTGTCGATGTGAACCTAAAGGCCTTCGAGCTGGGCAGGTCCAAGGCGCGGGAGCAGCTCTGCCACGTGGTTAAGTGTCGGGATTGAGTTACCGTCCCCGATCATCATGAGGAAGGCTAGGTACGTCAGGGTAGACGTCTTCTCGAAACAGCCCTTCTGCGGGAACCCGCTCGCGGTGTTCCCCGAGGCGGACGGGCTGACGAAGCGCGAGATGCAGCTCTTGGCCAAGGAGATGAACCTCTCCGAGACCACGTTCGTCGTGAGGCCTAGCAGGGGCTCGGGGGCGGACTTCAGGGTGAGGATATTCGTGCCGGACAACGAGATACCATACGCGGGGCATCCCACGATCGGCACATTCTACGTGCTCGCGAAGGAGGGGCGGGTCAAACTCAAGGGGCCCGTGACGAGGGTCATGATGGAGGCAATCGCCGGCGTGATGCCCGTGGACATACACGCGTCCAAGGGGAAGGTGACCAAGGTCGTCACCCACCAGAACCGGCCGGAGTTCGGGCCCGTCGTGAAGGATGTCAGGAGGATCGCAGATGCGCTGTCACTGGACGTGGGCGACCTGGACCCCGAGAGGATGCCGGTCCAGCTGGTCTCCACTGGCCTGCCTTGGCTCATCGTCCCTGTCAGGACCAGGAAGGCCGTGGAGAAGGCCGCCGGGAACGCATCCGTGTTCGCGGAAGCGATCTCCAGGATGCCCAAGGGCGTCGTCGACATGTACGTCACATGCCTCGACCCGCTCGCGAAGGGCTCGACCACGCATTCGAGGGGCTTCTCCCTCGTCGCGAAGAACATCGTCGAGGACCCTGCCACGGGCAGCGCGAGCGGATGCCTGGGAGCGTACCTGGTCGAGCACGGGCTCGTTCCCAGGAAGAGGTCGGCCAGGATAGTGAACGAGCAGGGTTACGAGATCGGGAGACCGAGCAGGATAGACATCGAGGTCGTCTCGGAAGACGGCAGGATAGAACAGGTCATGGTCGGCGGCTCGGTCGTTCACATGATGGACGGGCACGCGTACCTATAGCGCTCATTCGGCCGAAGGGAGCTCTACCCTGAACACAGCGCCCTTCGTGTGGTCCCCGCGGACCCGGTCCTCGACCCAGACCTTTCCATGGTACCTTGTGGCCAGGGTCTTGACTATGTGCAGGCCCAGACCCGTGCCCTTCTTCTTCGGCGCACGGTTGAACCTCTCGAAGATCTCGTCCTTGAGGTCGTCCGGGACGCCTCGGCCGTGGTCCGCGACGGACACGACCAACCTGTGCCCGAGGTGCGACTCGATCCTCTCGACCGACACGTCTATCTCGACCGGGTTGCTGGGGTCGTACTTGACCGCGTTCGTGAGTATGTTAACGAACAGCTCCCGTATGAGATCGTCCGCCATCGTGTGGTACAGGCCGACCTCGACCGACTGATGGAATACTATGTTGCGCGTCAGATAATATTGCTGGACCCCGGTGATGGAATCGAGGAGGGTCCTGCCCACGTCGACCTGCACCAGCTTCGAGCCGCTCCAGGTGAGGCGAGACATGGTCCGCACGTCCGCAGCGAGCCTGTTGATGTTCATGACCTGCTCGTTGACCTTCTCGATGTACGTGACCTGCTCCGGCCTCGTTAGGCCCGCCCGGACGAGGTCCAGGTAGCCCATGATCGCCTGGTTGAAGTTCTTGATGTCGTGCGAGAGCAGGTCCGTGTAGAACTCCGCGTTCCTCCTGCTCTCTATGTGCCCCTGGACCATGCGCGCGTTCTCGAGCGCGATGCCCACGAGGCTGGCGAATATCTCTATGATCTCGATAGTCTCCTGGTCCGGGATGCGGTCGTCCCGGGGCTTGAGTATCTCGATGTATGCGACCACCGCGCCATCGCTGTCCCTGATGTACGTGTCCATGTAGTCGATCTCGTGCCAGTGGTCCTTCGTCTTCCTCGGCAGCCTGAGCAGCTCAGGCTCAGGGTAGTACACGAGCTCCCAGGACTCGAGCGTGAGGCTCTCGGCGGGCAGGTAGTATGTCATCCTGCCGACCTTCTTGCTCCACTTAGCGTTGGCCCCGGCGGCCCTGTACTTCTCGGGGTTGATGATCTGGTCCACGTTCGAGGACGGGTACTGCATCTTCATGATCTCGGCCGCGCGCTCCTCCGTGAACCCGTAGACCGCCCGGACTTTGAAGACCGAGCCGTCCTCGGACCTGAGGCCGAAGCTCATCCTCTTGATGCCCAGGAGCTGCGCGAGGGTCTTGAGCACGTCGTGGAGCAGATCGTCGAGGTCGCGGATGTAGAGCACGTTCGAGGTCATGTCGAATATCCTCGACATCTGCTCCATGCGCAGGCTGCTGAGCCTGAGCGCCTGTTCCCTGTCATGCGTCAGGCGTGCGTTCTCGATCGCCACCTCGGCGAGGTAGGTGAAAACCTCGACCATGTCGAGCGTCTCCCTGTCCGGCACACGGCCGTCCTTCGGCCGGGAAGTGTAGATGACTCCGACGACCCTCCCAGTCGAATCATGGAGCGCGAATGCGAGCGTGTCGCCGTCCCTGAACTCCCCGTGCCCGCGGGGATGGGTCGGCGGAGAGACCTCGACCTCCTCCGGGTTGACGAAGTACTCGATGTTCCGTCGGGGGACGTCCTCCATGGGCGTGAAGTACACAGTCTTCGCGATCCTCCTGCTCTCCCGCAGGTCCTCGAGCACGATCTCCATGGGTATGGTCCTGAGCTTGGCCTGGCGGACCGCATGCTCAGGGTATCCGAACAGAGCGGCCCACCTGAAGGCCGCGGCCCCCTCGTCGTACGTGACCAGCGAGACCCTCGCGAATCCGAAGAGTGACGATACAGATGAGAGGACCATCTCCGACACCTTGTTCAGGTCCCTCTCCGAGACCACGGACGAAGCTATCCTGAGGATGTCCTCGAGGAGGTCGCTCTTCTTGACTATGCTGGACGAACGCTTCTCGCGCTCGACGCGCTCCTGCTCCTTGTGCACCGCGAGGCCTATGAGCTGGACCATGAGGTCGGCGCACTCGACATCTGACATGGATGGCAGCCTGCCCGACTCCGTGCCCCCCACGTGGAGGCAAGCGACCGGTTCGCCCGAGCGTCCCCTGACGACGAACCAGAGCGAATCGTCCTCACGCCAGCCCGCGATGCCGTCCGATGTGTCGCCTGCGAACGATTTGAGCATGTCCTCGGAACGCGTGAAGAAGCCGTTCGGGGAGACCCTGTCCCCCTCCCGGAGATGGAGTGCGTGAAGCTCTTCGTGCTCCTTGTCGTCACATGGGCCGGCGTTGGCATCCCTCAGCTCCGGCGAGTGAGCGACGAAGCTCATGTCGCGCATGCCGAAGGTCGTCTGGAGGGCGTTCATCGTGACCTTCACCACATCGCCCATGGGCTTGTCGTGCATGACGGAATCGAGCACCTTGTGGAGCCGGATGACGACATCCCTGTTGACGGATTGCTGAGCATCGGTCCGGCTCTCCGAGGCGGAATCGTGACCCATCGAATTACCTACCGCTCGAGAAATGGTCCGAGGACGATAGCATCGTGCAACCCTTCCGCGAACCCTCCCATGCGGTCATGGTCTTCGCCGCTATTAAAAAGCTTTTTATTTTTATCCAGTGCATCATATGGAAGCTGGCGACAGCGCCTGGCACTGCGGATCGGTCCAATCCGGCGCAACCGTTATCTACCGTGCCCACCGCTTCGAGTCGAAGGGTGGTCCGAATTGGTTGACGCGAAGCACATCATCTCGAAGGCGATCGAGTTCGAGAAGTTCGGGGCGGAGTACTATCTGAGGTTCAAGGACCTCGTGACTGAGAATGAGGCGAAGGCGCTCATGAGCGGCCTCGCATCCGACGAGCAGGAGCACGCCGCGATCCTGAGCAGGGAGCTGCAGGCCCTCGGGGGGAAGGCGAAGGCCCCCAGCAAGAAGGAGGTCGAGAAGGGGCTCGCCGAGATATTCCCGGAGAGGGCGAAGAAGGGGAAACTCGGAGTGAAGGACTCCATATCCGCCATCAAGCTCGGCGTCAGGACGGAGGAGCGCTCGATCGAGTTCTACTCCAAGAACGCCGCAGTCGCGGGGCCCGGCATGAAGGAGGTCTTCTCAAGGCTCGAGAGGATGGAGCGGGAACATCTCCGGCTGCTGCAGGAGAACCTGCACTACCTCGAGAACGACGGCTCCTGGTTCGGCTACGTGCCCATACTCGAAGGTTGACTGGGCGGACAGGCCAACCTTTTTTAGACGCGGGCCTCATCAAGGCACTCCAGGAGAGCTGACTCGTTGGCCAAGGTCGTACCTTTCAAAGCCGTGCACTACAACACGTCCAGGTTCGGCCAGGATGTGACCAGGTTCGCGGCGCCGCCTTACGACGTGATCGACAGGCCCGCGGAGAAGGCACTCAAGGACGACAGGCTCAACATCGCTCACATAACCCTCGGCGACCAGGGCGACTCGTACGCCACCGCGGCGAAGCGGTTGCGCACGTGGCTGCACGACGAGGTGTTGGTCCAGGACGACGGCGAGGCGTTCTACCTGTACGAGCAGACGTTCAAGGGCCCGGACGGGAGGCCCGTGGTCAGGACCGGCGTCGTGGGTCTTGTCAGACTGGAGGAGTTCTCGAAGGGTGTCATCCTGCCGCACGAGAGGACCATACCGAAGCACAAGGCCGACCGGCTCGAGCTCATGAAGGCCGTCGGCGGATACACGGAGCAGGTGTTCATGCTCTACGACGACCCCTCAGGGGGTGTCGAGAGGCTCCTGCAGGAGCTGAGGAGGCGCGAGGAGCTGCTCAGGTTCGTGGACACCGACGGCGTGCACCACAGGATCGTCAGGGTCGGCGAGACGCGCATGGTCGAGAGGATATCCTCACTGCTCGCGCCCCTGAGACTGCTCATCGCTGACGGACACCACAGGTATGAGACCGCCCTCAAGTACAGGGCGATGCGCAGGGAGGCGGAGGGCGAGGACGGCGAGCGCCCCTATGACTTCATCATGGCGACGCTCGTGGGCTTCGGGAACCCGGGGCTCGTGATACTCCCGACCCACAGGCTGGTCAGAGGCCTCGAAGAGGAGAGGCTCGCGGGACTCAGGGGCAGGCTCTCGGAGGAGTTCGAGCTGACGGACCTGGCAGGTCCGGCAGAGCTCGTGGACGCGCTCGGGCGGGCGCGCTCGGACGCGTTCGGCGTTTGGCTCCCGGCCAAGGGATCGGCGACGCTGGCGGTGGCCAAGCGGACCCCGGAGGACCCCCTATGCGGGCTCTCCGTGCAGGTGCTCCAGGAGAGGGTGCTGAAGGGCATGCTCGGCTACACGCAGGACATGCTCGACGGCAAGGTCGGGATAGAGTACGTCAAGGGCACCGAGGCGTCCGTCGCGGCCATGGCCACGGGCGAGCACCAGGCATGCTTCTTCGTGAGACCGCCCTCGGCGGACCAGGTCATGGAGGTCGCTTCCAGCGGCGAGAAGATGCCGCAGAAGTCCACATACTTCTTCCCAAAGATATGGTCAGGGACGCTCCTATACCTGTTCTGATACGAGAGGGATGATAATCTAATACGCCGCGGACGATACGGGGCGGGGACTCCGATGAAGTTCGACATAGGCATACTCGGCGGATACATCATCGACGGCGCGGGCAACCCCTGGTACAAGGCGGACATCGGCGTATCGGGGAAGAGGATCGTCAAGATCGGCAGGGTGGAGAAGAAGGACTGCGAAAGGGTCGTCGGCGCGAAGGGCCTGTTCGTATGTCCGGGGTTCATCGACATACACACACACTCAGACCTCACCGCGCTTGTCTTCCGAGGTTGCGACAGCACCCTCAGGCAGGGCGTGACCACGCACCTGATAGGCAACTGCGGCATCTCCGTGGCTCCCCTGAAGGAGCCCAACGTGGAGCTCATGATGAGATACTGGGGCGAGTGGGCGGGGAAGATGGGCGTCCCCAAGTGGCGCACGTTCGGCCAGTACCTGCGAGTACTTGGGAAGGGCGGCCTGGGCCACAACATGGCGGCCCTCGTCGGCCATGGCGCCGTAAGGACCGCCATCATGGGGCCGGACCGCGGAGACCCGTCCCCCGTTCAGCTCAGACAGATGAGGGCGCTCGTGGACGAGGCGATGTCCTCAGGCGGGTTCGGGATGTCCACAGGCCTGGTCTATCCGCCCAGCTGCTTCGGCAAGACGGACGAGATCGTAGAGCTGTGCAAGGTCGTGGCGAGGTACGGCGGCATGTACACTTCTCACATCAGGGGCGAGAGGGAGACCATCGCCGAGGCCATCAAAGAGGCCATCCTGATAGGCGAGAGGAGCGGGGTCAGGGTGCAGATATCCCACAACTGCCCCAAGTACGGCGCGTGGGGCAGGACCAAGGAGACCCTCGGGCTGGTCGAGGAGGCCAGGAAGAGGGGGCTCGAAGTCACGATAGACAACGACATGCACACGGACCTGGCGCCGAGGTTGAGCGGCGCGCTCCCGCAGTACCTGCACGAGATGACCAAGGAGGACCTGCTAGCTCACGCGGCCGACCCGAAGAACAGGCAGCGGATCAGGAAGGAGATCATCGAGGACAAGCTCCCGGCGTTCGGGCCTTCGGGGCTGCTCAAGCACGGGGCGTTCGACCGCATATTCCTGATGCACTGCCCTGGCCACAAGAAGCTCGAGGGCAAGACCATAGCCCAGGTGGCGGAGATGAGGGGCAAGGACCCGTTCGACACATACTTCGACATCATGGTGGAGGAGGACGACGAGACCATCGCGATATTCGACTACATCAGCGAGGACGACATCAAGGCCCTCATGGTCCACCCCCTGATGATGATATCATCCGACGGCGCGACATGGTCGGTCAAGGGGCCCATGACGGACCCGCCACCCTACATGCCCTGCGCGTTCGGCGAGTACCCGGGCATAATAGAGAGGTACGTGAGGGACGAGCCGATCATGACCCTCCAGGAAGCGGTCCGCAAGATGACGAGCTTCCCCGCGCAGACGATCGGCTTGTTCGACCGAGGGCTGCTCAGGCCGGGCATGATGGCCGACATCACGATGATCGACCTGCCGAAGGTCAAGGACAGGGCGACCAACAGGTGGCCGCACAAGCACCCGTACGAGAACTGGCCCCACCAGTATCCCGAGGGGATACCGTACGTGATCGTGAACGGTCAGGTATCCGTCGACAAGGGCAGGCAGACCAAGGCGTTGGCGGGCGAGGTGCTCAGGCACCGGTCCGCGTGAGCGATGCTCAGAGCTCGTGTTTCACGAACTCGCCCTCGCACGGGTTCCCGGCGCAGACCCACATCGCCTTCCGGGTCAGGTCGAACACGGCGGAGAATATGGTCATCGTCTGATCCTCCTCCCCCAGCCTCGGGTCCGGGTGCCGGCATATGGACTCCGGGTGCCCGACATGGTCCGAGAAGACCTCCTTGAAGGTGTGGAGGTCGACCTGTCCCAAGTGCCTCTTGAACAGCTTCGAGGCGCGGTTGTACCGTATGACCGATGACATGCGGGTATGCATGTCCTCCTCGAAGCGCCACATGCGCGGGGACAGGTAGTGGTTCGTGTGCACGAGGTATCCGTCGTGACCGTACAGGGCGTCGAAGGTCGTGGCCGAGCCCTCCATGCTGTATATCTCCCCGTTCACGTCGCACACGATGTTGTTGAAGCTATGGCCCCTCGCCGGCGGCATGGACCATGTGAGGGCATCGTAGATGCCCTTCGCCTTGAGGACCTTGCGCACGGGGAACATCTTGGGGATGCCCATGCGCGTGTCGTTCGGCACGAGCGCGTTCCCTGTGAGGCTGATGCCCGAGGCGTTCATCCCCACTGTAGGATACAGGCCTCCATAGCACACGCCTATGAACCCGGGCTCGTCCTTGGGGGTTATCCGCGCGATGCAGACATCTGAGCTGTGATAAGGTTCGACATCCTCGTTGTGAGCAGCGAAGACGACATCGTCCTTGGTCCACTGCGCGTTGACCGCGATGTCAGTGCACCCCTTCCCTACACCCAAGGGCTGGTCGCAGAGCATGGCGTAGACCAGGTCGAATTCCATCCCCGTCCCGTCCGCGTACCCCTCCATCTCCTCGACGAACTCGGGGTAGAACTCCCTGCTCAGCGGCAGGCTGAGCTTCGCCTGCGCCTTGACCTTGTCGATGGTCGTGCCGGGCATGCGGTCGACCGAGGCCCTGAACCTCTTGTGCGCCCTGAGGGCCTGGTCCCTGCACTGCTTCCCGATCGACACGCCGATGTTGTAGTGGCTGCCCGAGGCGGACACCTCGCGCAGCGCCTTCCCCCTGACCTCTACGTCCATCGCCAGCCTCCACTCCGGGCCGGGTAACGGACTCTCTAATGATATATCTTCTTGGGAGGCCGAGCACACCTAGGTCCGGGCAACATTTATGTTCGCGCGCGTGCGTTCACTAATCTGCAATGCCCAAGATAGAACTAGAGTACGTATGCAGGAAGTGCAGTAACACGTACCCGGCGACGATCAACTACTCGGGCAAGATCGAGGATATAGAGCTCGACGACAACCAATCCCGATGTCCGTTCTGCGGAGAGTGGAACTGCGCCCATCCGGGGGCGATCGAGCGGGCCGCCCGGGAGCGGTCCTAGACGGCAACGACCGGCGCCGAACATGGCGCCGGGGGACCATGAGCACGGGAGCACGGGCTCGTGGTTTACCGGTGGCGCACGGTCAGTGCGGACCACAACATGTTAACGTCGATGAATTGTTCATATATCCAGCTACACGCGCGCGCGCCCAACAAAATTGATATATCCGTGAAAGCGTTTGTAGGACCTAGATTCTCCCCATTCGTGTGGGGGCAAAACGGAGGATGAGAGAGACATGAAGCACAGAGCAGTTATTGCGGGAGTTGTGATGCTGCTGACCGTTCTTTCTGCGTTCGCGGCGATGCCGATGACGCAGGCCAGGGCGGCTGCGGAGCAGCCTGGGATACTGTACATAGCGATGCAGCAGGACATGGCCGATTTCAATACGTGGAATCTGGGGTCCAACAGCGTCTGGAAGTCCAATGTCATAAACTGGGGCTTCGAGGGGCTCGCGGGTCTGGACTACAACATGCTGCCGTACCCCTTGCTGGCTGAAAGCTGGGACTTCGACGAGGACACCCTCGAGGTGACGATACACTTGAGGGAGGGCGTCGTGTTCCACGATGGGACGCCGTTGACCGCTGACGATGTTGTATTCATGTATCATGCTGCCAGGGACGGTACCACATACTCGTCCAACATCATCAACGCGTTCGACATAGATGGCGACGGCACATGCTCGCAGGAGGAGATTGAGATAGGAGTTGTCAGGGTTGACGACAGCACGGTCGTCATGACCATGGCAGCGCCCTATGGCCAGTTCTTCACGGCCACTCTCGGGCTACCGATCCTGCCCAAGCACATATGGGAGGACCACCTGACAGAAGAAGGCACGATAAACGTCCTGTGGACCGACCCAACAGCAGTGATCGGGACTGCGGCGTTCAAGTACAAGGAGGGTATCCCCAACACCTACAGGATAATGGAGAAGAACCTGGACTACTGGGGCAAGGAGTTCACCACCCCAGCAGGGTACAAGACATACCCCCCGAACATCGACCAGATTTACTACAAGATCTACGCTAGCATCGACACCGCCATCCTGGCGCTACAGGCCGGCGATGTAGACTACATCGCATGGGCGGTCACGGCTGGTAGGGTCCCGAGCCTTCAGGCGGACCCGAACGTCGGACTCGAGTTCCTCGAGGACAACGGGTACAGGTACCTGGCGTTCAACATGAAGTTCCAGCCGATGGGCGACATCAACTTCAGGCAGGCCGTATCACACCTGATAGACAAGGACCAGATCGTCAATGTCTACATGGGCGGCTTCGGCTCGAAGGGCTCTGCGGCGGAACCCCCGTACTGGGGCGAGTGGATGAACCAGTCGATCGAGACATATCCGTACGACGACCCGCTTGACACGGCATCATCCGTGCCTGAGGACATGCTGGACGACGCCGGATTCGTGGACGCCAACGACGACGGATGGAGGGACCTGCCTGACGGCACACCGATGGAGAAGATCATCATACTGACTCCCCCGGCGGACTACGACCCAATCAGGATCAGGGCGGGACAGATGATTGCGAAGAACATGAGAGAGGTGGGCATCAACGCCGAGGCTAAGGCCATCGACTTCGACACGCTCGTGGCGAGGCTCAACTCGATGGACTACCAGATGCTCATCATCGGTTGGTCGCTCTCGTCTGACCCTGTCGGCAACGTGTTCGACATACTCGGACCGAAGGCAAGCAGCAACACCTTCGGCTTCTGGGCAGAGGACGACCCGAACCCGTGGTACGCCGACCTGCAGGGCGTGAACACGCTCGCTGACGAGGAGACCCAGGATCTCGCGAGGGAGGTCGATCGGTTGGCCGAGCTCGCCAAGGGCAACTTCTCGACCGAGGCGCAGATCCTCTACACCAAGTGGGGACAGGGCGTCCTCGCTGAGGCGATGCCGTGCAACGTGCTATACTATCAGGTCAACGTGCTCGCCTACAGAGCCACCTCATGGTCCGGATGGATCCCGTGGCTCGGCGACATATTCGGTCCGGGCGCGAACATCTACTCGCTGTCCAACCTGGTCAAGGTGGGCGCGGGCGGTGCGGCCGGCGGTGCTGTGGCCAGCGTCAACGCGGGCCTCACGGTGCCGGGCAAGGTCGCCGCTGGTAGCGTCATCGACGGCTCCGTAGTGGCGATTGACAACAGCGGAGCACCGGTGTCCGGCGCGACGGTCGCCCTCACAGTGGAGGGAGTGGCCGGCGGAGCCGATACCGTCGTCCCGAGCGCGACCTCCGGGACCACGGACGCGGATGGCGTGTGGGTGTTCAACCTGACGGGCGACTCGATTGGTTACTCGTACGTGAACGTGTCGGTCTCGAGCGGAGACGTAACCTCCACTCAGAGCGCCGCCGTGAGCGTCGTGCAGGAATTCCCTGACACGCTGTTCCTGTCGGTGAAGCCAGCTGAGGCCATAATCGGGGCTGGCGACAGCACGGCCGTCGAGCTCTACGTCATGGACGGCTACGGTGACCCCGTGGAGGGAGCCACGGTCAGCATCGACCCGAACCTGGTGAGCTACGGAGCGGTAGATGACGAGACTGGCACCACTGACGAGTATGGCTTCGCGAACACGACTTACAACGCGCCGGCTGAGCCTGGGCTGAACACGCACTACCCGGTCACGCTGTCGTACGCCGTCTCGAAGGATGGATACACCTGGTCCAACACCCCGGCCGCCAACATACTGGTGTTCAACGACGACCCGTCGGACTGGATCATGACGAAGGTTCTGGACGTCGACACGACGGCTCTGAGTGAGTCGGATGACACCGCGACCATAACCGTCCTGGTGGTAGACGACGAGGGCACCCCGCTGACGGACCACACGCTCAACGTGAGCTACAGTGACGAGTCAGCAGTCGTGAGCCCGGTATGGGAGGTCGTCACTGACGGAGCAGGCGAGGCTGACGTCACAGTGCAGCTCGGCATGGCAGACACTGGTGCCATCAGAGTGGTGATCACGAACAACACCGTGCTCAACTCGATGGGCGCGACGGTGACACTGACATATGTCGGCGCGACGACACCCGACCCTGAGATATACGGAGGGTACCTGACATACTCGTACGGAGACCCGGCGGCGGACGCAGCGCAGTACATCTACCCGCTGGACCACGTCAACGTGACGGCGCATGTCTGGAACAGCACAGGCGACCCGACGAACGCCGTGATGGCCGCCCTGGCCATCTCGTCGACGGACTACGGGGCGCTCGTGTGGTCTGACGATGTCAACTGGGACACCGGGTGGGACTGGCTCAGCGCAGCCATATCCACGACCGCCGATGACGGGAGCTTCGGTACCACAGGCCTGTTGAACACGCCTTTCGATGAGGACAACTGGAACACGTGGGGACCCAATGGCGAGTACTGGATCGCATGGGAAGACATGTCGGTCATGACGGGTGTCGAGATAGTTGATGGTGAGTTCACCACCTCGATATACGGTGTTGGTGTCGCCCACAGCGACGCGATCTCCAACATGTTCGTCATACCTGACGCGATCGGGTACTTCAACGACACGACCTATATGTACCAGATAGACGGGCAGACAGCACTGAAGTCCGAGTTCGTGATTGGAAGGTCATACAACGCGATTGCGCCGAGCTTCGACCTGACCAACCCGGTTATGGTGTCCAAGGCCACGGGCTTCGACTCGACCCTGGTCCTGGCGACCGCCACCGACGAGACCAACACGCCGATAGAGGGCGCGTCTGTGAGCGTATTCCAGACGGCGAGCTCGATGGGCGCGCTGTCAGCCACGGCCTATACGGTCACGCCATACCTCACGCAGGCGACTGATGTCGACGGAAACGCCGTCTTCACGGCGATCGGCATCGGCAGGAACGACCTGGTCCAACCAGCGAACATGAAGGCGGACATGTACGTCTCTGCGAAGATGGAGGGCTACATCTCGATCTCCAGTCAGACGCAGGTGTTCCTGTATACGACGCAGACATTCGTGTCTCTGGCCCCGATCACGGATATCAGGCAGATAGGAGATGTCCTGCTGGTTGAGGCGACCGTGGCAGACATAAACGGAGCGCCTCTCGCGTACGTGCCGGTCGAGCTGAGCGTGGCCTCTGGCACTGTGGCGAGCCCGACGCAGACGACGAACTCCGATGGAGTCGCTCTGTTCGCAGTGGACACATCGTCCATCGTGGGAGCGAAGGCAGCGTTCGTGGCGATGCAGGCCAAGGCCGCCGGCGCAGGGTTCGACCTGTCGCTCGCGACCGCTATGGTGCCCATGCAGAACGCTCCTAGCACTATCAGCGCTGGCTACCCGATGGACGGCGATGAGGAGGTCGACGGGACCAACGTCACCTTCACCGGCAGCGTCTTCGACACCAACGGCATCCAGGCGATCGCACTGACGGTCGATGGTGAGACGACGGTGCTCGAGGGAGATGTCGGTGCGGCGACATGGGACATCGAAGAGGTGCTCGGCGAGCTCGATGACGGCGACCACGTGATCGTTGTCAACGCGACCGACATGCTCGGCGTGTCGAGCGAGTCGACAATCGAGTTCACCTCGGTCACGCCCTCTGAGGGCGGTGTCAGCATGTTGCTGGCGATCCTGCTCGGCGTGGGCTGGATCGTGGCGGCTGTGATCGCAGTGGTGCTCCTGATGAAGATGAAGCCGAAGAAGGAAGCACCTGCCGCAGCTGAGCCCGAGACGGAAGCCGTCGAGCCTGAGGAGAAGGTCTGAGGCGGATAACTCCCAAACCCTTTGCCAAAACCTCTTATTCCCTTTTCATTTTCCACACGCGAGCGGCGGCCA
>DUKU01000074.1:0-1908 GCA_013329135.1 Thermoplasmata archaeon | reverse complement strand
TGTTCGGTTGAAAACCTTTATTAGGCCGCTACATGCTCCATTCGTTAGCGTCGCGCGGCTTGGGAGAGGGCTGTCAGATGGCTGGGATGTCTCGGTACATTATCGCACGCAGTATCCAGACGATCATCACCCTCTTGATCATACTGACACTCATCTTCATCATGTTCGAGTCCCTCCCGACGAAGCCGCAGGACCTCCTGGCGATCAACCCCAACATACTGCCGTCCCAGAGGGATGCTATGGAGCAGCTGTTCGGGTTTGACCGGCCCGTCACGGAGAGGTACCTGCTGTTCATGAAGAACATGCTGACTTTCGACTTCGGGATATCCTTCAGCAGCGCTGAGTCCGTGTGGAGCCTCCTCGAGGAGCGTATACCTAGGACCATGCTCCTCTTCGGCCTGTCGACCATATTGGCGTACCTGATCGGCATATACCTGGGGGCGCTGATCGCCTGGCGCAGAGGAGGGGTGATGGACGGCGGTGCCGTCGTCCTCAGCCTCACGTTCTACAACATGCCCTCATTCTGGATCGGGCTCATATTCCTGGTGGTGTTCGCCTCAGAGCTCCAGTGGTTCCCTCTCACGGGGTGGTATGATCCCACGGACCAGATACCTCTGTTCGAGGTGGGGTCCATCGGGTACAAGATCGTCGACATCGCCTGGCATCTCACGATGCCTCTCGTGGTGCTGCTGCTGCTCCAGCTGGCAGGCACAATCCTGCTGATGAGGACGGCCATGCTGGACATCATTGGCGAGAACTACATGATCACGGCGAAGGCGATAGGCCTTCCCGAGAGGAAGGTGCTGTTCAAGCACGGCGCCCGCAACGCGATGCTACCAGTCGTCACATCGTTCATAATAGCGATAGTGTTCGCCGTGGGAGGGGCGGTCGTCCTGGAGAACGTGTTCTCCTTCCCCGGGATGGGGGCGCTGTACATCAGGTCCCTGCTGCAGCTCGACTTCCCCGTGGCTGAGGCCACCCTGTACATAATCACGCTCATGGTGTTGATTGGCAACTTCGTCGCCGACCTCATATATGGCTATCTTGACCCGAGGGTGAGAATGTGACCGAGGAGGAGAAGTCCGCGACCGCCAAGGCGGGGAAGGGTGGGGACGCCGAGCTCGAGCTGTCCCTGCAGAGCAGGAAGTTCTTCCGCAAGCTCCTCAGGAGCCTCAAGGCCACCTGGAAACTGTACAGGAGCTCCAAGTCCGGCCTCGCGGGCCTCGCGATAGTCTTCGGGTTCTTCTTCGTGGCCGCGTTCGCGCCGTTCATATCGCCGTACGATCCCTGACTTCAAGGCCCCCAGCGAGGACATATTCATCGCTGACAGCGCATCCATGGACCTCGCGCTCGAAAGGAACTGGAGCATGCCCCTAGGCCTGACGGAGGCCGCCAGGGAGCGTCAGCTTCAGAGGATACTAGTCTACTCCCCTGAGGGGGAGGCGAAGATATTCCCCGTCCATGACGAGAACGGCATAGTCATATCCGTCCCTCTGTACGGGAACGTGCCCGTGAACACCACCTACCTGAACTATGTCCACTTCTACACCACATTCTTCGTCATCGTGACCCAGGTCGATGGCGTGGACATGCTCCTCGAGTACGACTACAACCTCATCCCCAACCAGCTGTACCCCGAGTGGGAGATACCATTCACACCGAAGTACTTCTCCAATCTATGGAACGCGTACTCCATCGTGCTCACTGACGGGCGCATGGCGTTCGTGATGGCCGATGACCACAGCATATGGCTGATCGACAAGAGGCCACCGAACCCGGTCGACAACATGGTGAGGACCTACACCGACACCATCACCATACCGGAGACCATCATCGGGAACCCGATCGTGCTGGACGGGTTCTTCAGAAACGGCAGCATGATAATCATCCCCACCGACGTGGGGGTCA
>DUKU01000172.1:6909-7604 GCA_013329135.1 Thermoplasmata archaeon | reverse complement strand
CTCATCGACCTGGACCACGAGCTGCCCGTCCTCCTCGAACACCTTGGGCGGGGATGACGGGTCGTATCTGAGGAACGTGACGCTGAGCCTCGCGGCCTCGTTGTAGTTCCCTTCCCTGAAGCCGTAGGTCCTGATGTCCCTGTACAGGACATAGACGCTCGTCTCGGGATGGTCCGTCCTGATCTTGAGTGCGTTCGCCATGGCGGTCGAGCAGCATATCCTGGAGCAGTTGGGGTGCTCCTCGTCCCTCGATCCCACGCACTGGATTATCACGACGCTCTTGGCCTTGAAATCCTTCTCGGAGATCATCTCCCCGAGGTCTGTCTGCCTGATGACCTTCGGGTTCTTTCCGAAGAGGTACTCCGCGGGCTCGTACTCGACGGCACCCGTGGCGACCACGACCGTGCCGTGCTTGACCTTCTCCCCGCTCTTGAGCGTGGACTCGAAGTTGCCTATGTATCCCTTGACCTCGGCCACGGTGTCGTTCAGGTGTACCTTGATGCGCCCGTCGGCCAGGATCTCCTTCTCGAGGTTCCTGAAGGTCTCCTGCGGGTCGACCCCTATGAGCGTCCTGTGGATGCGTCTCAGGTGTCCCCCGAGGTGCTTGTCCTTCTCGACGAGATGGACCTCGAAGCCAGAGCGTGCTATCTCCAGGGCAGCGGACATGCCGCTCAGGCCGCCGCCGATGATGAGCG
>DUKU01000172.1:6346-6603 GCA_013329135.1 Thermoplasmata archaeon | reverse complement strand
CAGCTCGCGACCACGACCCTGTTCAGGTCGTGCTTCTCGATCATCTCCCTGATCTTCTTCTGGGTGTCCTGCGAGCACGTGTACAGGTTCTGCTCAGCATACACGACATTCGGCAGACCCTTGGCGTACTCCACGACCTTGGGCACGTTCACGACGGAGCCTATGTTGATGCCGCAGTGGCACACGAACACGCCTATCCTGGGCTCCTTGCCCACGACGTCCTTCTCCTTCGGATACTCCTTCTTCGTCACGAGCGT
>DUKU01000172.1:1766-6245 GCA_013329135.1 Thermoplasmata archaeon | reverse complement strand
TACTCCTTCTTCGTCACGAGCGTGCCCCGCTCCTTCGAAAGGAGCGCAGCGACTTTGCCCGCGGCCCCGCTGGCCTGGGCTATCGAATCTGGGATGTCCTTCGGACCGGAGAACGTGCCACACACGAATATGCCGGGAACGGACGTCTCGACCGGTTTGAGCTCGTCGGTGTCGCAGAACCCGAACTCGTTCATGTTGATGCTGAGGGCCTTCGCGAGCGCGCCCGTGCCCTCGGGCGGCCTCGCGCCCGCGGCTAGGACGACCAGGTCGAACCGCTCCTCGGTGATGTCCGAGCCGTCGATGTAGCTCAGCATGAGTTCCCCGGTGAGCTCGTCCTGCTGCACCTTCGAGATCCTGTTGTTCCTGAACATCCGCACGCCGTATTCGTTCTCCGCGCGCATCAGGTACTCTTCGAACTCCTTCCCGAACGCGCGCGTGTCCATGAAGAATATGGCAGTGTCGAGACCAGGGACGTGTTCCTTGCCGATGACCGCCTGCTTGAGCGACGCCATGCAGCAGTACGAGGAGCAGTATGTGTTGGAGGTCTGCGCGTCCCTCGAGCCGACACACTGTATGAACGCGATCTTCTTGGGCACATCGCCGTCCGACGGCCTTATCACATGTCCCTCGGTCGGACCGGAGGCGCTGAGCATCCTCTCGAACTCTATGTTCGTGAGCACGTTGGCGAACAGTCCGTGGCCGTATTCCCGTTTCTTGGACGCGTCGTAGACGTCGTACCCGGGGCTGAGGATGATCGAGCCGACCTCGATGACCTCCTCCTTGTCCGGCTGCTCGGAGTAGCTTATGGCCTTCGCCTCACAGAACTTCTCGCATACGCCACAGCCGATGCACAGGCCCCTGTCTATGGTGTAGACCAGAGGCACCGCCTGAGGGAACGGCACGTATATGGCCTTCGCAGGCGCCAGCTCCCTGTCGAAGGCGTTCGACCCTTCGATCGGGCAGTGCTCCGCGCACACGCCGCAGCCCGTGCACTTGTCCTCTATTATGTATCTCGAGCGCCTCGTCAGAGTGACCTTGAAGTCCCCGGACTTCCCGTCGACCTTCTTGAGCTCCGCGTTGGTGAGCATGGTGATGTTCTCGTGCCTGCCGGTCGCGACCAGCTTCGGAGACACGATGCACATCGCGCAATCGTTGGTCGGGAATGTCTTGTCCAGCTGCGCCATCGTGCCGCCGATGCTCAGTCCGGACTCGAGTATGTACACCTTGAAGCCCGAGTCCGCCAGGTCCAGCGCGGCCTGTATCCCTGCGGGGCCGCCCCCGACGACGAGCACGGCCCCCACGGTCCTCTCCCCGGTCATCTCAGCCCTCCTCAGCGTAGATGGGTCCCAACCTCTGGAGTTCGGAGACCATGTCCTTGACGACCTTGGCGAACTTCTGGCCCTCGGACCCCGCGATCCATTCGATCCTGAACCTCTGCGATTCTATGCCAGCGTCCTCGAGGAACGATGACAGGAAGTCGCCGCGCATGGCGGCCTTCTCGTTGCCGTTGATGTAGTGGCAGTCCGCCGGATGGCAGCCGGCGACCAGGACGCCGTCCGCGCCCAGCTCGAAGGCCTTGAGCACGAACGCGGGGTCCACCCTGCCGGAGCACATGACCCTGACTATCCTCACGTTCGGAGGGTACTGGATCCTGGTCGTCCCTGCGAGGTCCGCTCCCGCGTAGGAGCACCAGTTGCAGCAGAACGCCACGATCCTCGGCTCGTAGAGCGCCTCCTCCTCCGGGCCCTGCTCCTTCTTCGCGTGCGTGCTCATGGTCAGGCCCCCCTGAGCTTCCTGAGCAGCGAGTGAGCCGACACATGGTGCGTGTCGAAGCCAAGGGAGATGGGGTCGATGCCCATCGAGAGTGCCTGGAACTGCGACACGTGCATGACTGGTATGCCGTCCTTCGAGAACGCCTTCTGAGCGTTGTCGAACTGGAGCAGGCAGAACGGGCATCCGGTGACTATGCAGTCGGCGCCGACGGCGCTGATGTTCCTGCACTTGTCCTCCGTGAGCGAGTTCGCCAGGTCGACCACGTGGGACCTGACACCCCCGCCCGCGCCACAGCAATCGAGCTTGTCCTCATAGTCGACGCTCGTCGCACCGCATGCCTCGACGATCTTGTCCAGTAGGACCGGGTTGTTCGGGTCGTCGATGGTCCTGCTCTCCGTGGGCCTGAGGTAGTGGCAGCCGTAGTGGACCGCGACCTTGATGTTCTTCAGGGGGCGCTTCGCCTTTGCCATGATCGCCTCCAGGCCGATGTCGTTCGCCATGACCTCGATGTAGTGCCTGACGCTGACGGGCTCGAACACCTTCCTCTTCCCCTCGCTCTTCTTGGGGACCCCGGTGTACTTCTTGCCGACCTGCGCCAGGACCCTGTTGACCTTGCCCATGCTCTTCGGGTCCTTGAGGTACTCCGAGGCCTTCATGAGCGATGTGAGGCACCCGTTGCAGACCGTCAGTATCTCACGCCTCTCGTCCTGGGCCAGCACGAGGTTCCTCGTGGCGAGCAGGAGCCATGTTTCCTTGTCCGTCGAATAGAATATTCCCGGCACGGGGCAGCACGAGAAGTCGGGGACGTCCTTCACGTCCATGTCGTACCCCTCCTTGCCGCAGACCCATCTCACGGCGTACTCGACTCCCGGGTATCTGTTGGGTATGACGCATCCGAAGAAGTAGGCGTAAGGTGTCATACCTTCACCTCGTCCTCGATGCCGATGAGTTTGTCGTACTTGGATGCGTGGACCAGCACGCTGATCTCCCTGAGCACCTTCTTGAAGTCGGGATTGAAAGTGTGTATGTCTCCGAGCCCCAGCTCCTTCCTGATCTTGTTGATCTCCTCGTCCGGCTTGACGCTCTGGCCGTACCTGACGAGGTTCGTGGCCGCGACCTTGATGAACGGCGGTATGACTCCTTCGCGGACGGCGATGTGCCTGAGCGCGATCATGACCTCGGCCGGGTTGATGTCCGCGGGGCAGTGCTCGTAGCACCGGTAGCATGTGGCGCAGACCCACCTCGTCCCCAGGGTGTACTTCTTCAGCCCGAACTGGCAGTACTTGATGATGCTCCTGGTCTTGTAGTCTATCTTGAGGCTGATGGGGCACACGCCAGTGCAGTTGCCGCACTGGAGGAAGGTCATGACGTCCTTCCCGCCGTACTTCTTGATCTCCTTCGCGAAGTCCGGGTCCAGCTGCGATTCGTCTATGACCTTCTCCTCGACGAGCTCCTCCTTGAGGCCGCTGATGAAGGTTCTCTCAACCTCTCCCATGCTCACACCCCCTCCTCGGCCTTCTTGCCATTCGTCCTAGCCTGGCTGCTCGGAGACAGCGCGGCGACTAGCTCGGAGCATATCTGCTCGTCGGTGAACTGCTTGGCTGTTATGGCGTTCTGGGGGCACGACGCGGCGCACGTGCCGCAGCCGTGGCAGAGCGCTTCGATGATCCTCGCCCTCGTCCTTCCCTCCTCGTTCTGGATGAGTTCTGGCGCACCGTACGGACACTGCTCGACACAGAGGCCGCAGCCCACGCACAGCGATTCGTCCACCTCGACCGTGAGGGGTTCGATCTTGACCTTGCCCGAGAACATGATCGCGGCAGCGGACGATGCCGCCGCCTTGGCCTGGGCGACCGAATCGGGGATGTCCTTCGGCGACTGGGCGCATCCTGCCAGGAACACGCCGTCGGTGGCGGTGTCAACGGGCCTCAGCTTCGGGTGCGCCTCAGCGAAGAACCCGTCCGAGCTCAGCGACAGGCCGAGCGTCTTGCCGATCCTCTTGCTGCCCTCGGAGGGGAGCAGCCCGACCGAGAGCACGATGAGGTCGAACTCCCTCTCCGTGATCTTGTTCAGCAGGGTCTCCTCGGCCCTGATCATGATGCTCTTGGTCTCGCGGTTCTCGCTCAGCTTCGCTGGCCTGCCCCGGAAGAACTCGACCCCGAACTCCTCCCTGACCCTGTGGTACAGCTCCTCGAAGCCCTTCCCGAACGCCCGGATGTCGTTGTAGTAGACCGTGATCTCAGTGTCCGGTTCATGTTCTTTGATGATCTGCGCGTTCTTGATGGCGTACATGCAGCAGACCCTGGAGCAGTAGTTCCTGTCGATCTTCTTGTTCCTGGAGCCGACGCACTGTATGAACGCGACACGCCTCGGCGTCTTCTGGTCCGAAGGTCGGATGAGGTGTCCGCCGGTCGGGCCGGAGGCGTTCAGAAGGCGCTCGAGTTCGAGCGCGGTGATGACATTCTCGTACTCCCAGTACTTGTACACGCCCTTCTTCATGGGGACGTAGGTCTGGAAGCCAGTTGCGACTATGATCGTCCCGACCTTGAGGTCCAGGACCTCGTCCTCCATCTTGTGGTCGATGGCCTTGTTAGTGCACTCCTTGACGCACAGGAGGCACTTGCCGGTCTTGAAGTGCAGACAGTTCTCCCTATCTATCGTATACTTGAGCGGCACGGCCTGCGGGAACGGCACGTATATGGCCTT
>DUKU01000172.1:0-1683 GCA_013329135.1 Thermoplasmata archaeon | reverse complement strand
GGGAACGGCACGTATATGGCCTTCCTCTTCCCGAAGCCCATGTCGAACTCGTTGTCGACCTTGACGGGACACGCCTCGGCGCACACCCCGCAGCCCACACACTTGTCCTCGTGGACATACCTGGACTTGCGTCTGACCTTGACCTCGTAGTTGCCGATGTACCCCTTGACCTCCTCGACCTCGGAGTATGAAAGAAGTGTCACGTTCGGGTGCCTTGCTAGCTCAACCATCTTCGGGGCGAGTATGCATATCGCGCAATCGCCTGTGGGGAAGGTCTTGTCCAGCTGCGCCATGACGCCGCCTATGCTCGGCTTGGATTCGACCAGGTAGACCTTGAAGCCCATGTTCCCCAGGTCGAGCGCGGCCTGGATGCCAGCGACACCGCCTCCGACGATTAGTGCCTTCGGCTCCACAGGCACCTCCCTGGCTTCCAGGGGCATGAGCCTCGCAGCCTTCGACACGCCCATACGGACGAGGTCGATGGCCTTCTCAGTCGCCCTCTGCTTCTCCTGGTTGTGGACCCACGAGCACTGCTCCCTGATGTTCACCATGTGCAGGACGTAAGGATTCAGGCCAGCTCTCTGGATGCAGGCCCTGAACGTGGGCTCGTGCATCCTCGGTGAACATGATGCGATGACCACGCGGTCCACCTTCGCTTCGACGATCGCTTTCACGATCTCATCTTGGCCAAGGTCGGAGCACGTGTACTTGTTGTCCCTCGCCACGACGACGCCGGGCATCTTCGATGCCACTTCCGTCACCCTCGGACAGTCCACGACTCCAGCAATGTTGCTGCCGCAGTGGCACACGAAAACCCCAATCCTGGGCGTGGTCGTCTCGGTTCCGGTTGCTGGTGGCGTGCTTGTCACAGGATCCTTCTTCAGAGGTTCGGGTGACCCCATGGTTCCCCCTCCTCATCGACTTGTCGTGTCGAAGTGCTCAACGGCCCGAGCGACCCCGCGCGGAAGAACGCCATTTCCTGCCGACTGGCGCTTCCACTCAGCCCAGGTGTCGGACGAGTGCAGATAATAAAGACGTGCTTAATATAGGTTTCGTTGCGCATCTTTCGAAAAACGCAAGCCTATAGGCGATAATCGTTAAGTGAGCCGAGGATGCTTGCCGTTTCTCTTCCAGTAATCCGTCTCAAATTTCGAAAATCGTATAATAGACGTTTCTCGACACCCCCGTTCGCAACGAATCAGAGGCTATCATCATTAACCGCAGGCCGGCTAAAGACTCTTCCGTTTGCATGCGGACGGTTGACAAGGCCCACCCGACGACCATCGTCCCACTCAGCCCTGAGATGGTCTGGCCACATCCGCGGCGGATCCGCCGTTCAGGCGCCCTTCTTCCGATAGCGGTGGGCTATGTAGCAGCTGCCCTCTCGCGACACCATGCACGGGCCCATCGGCGTCGCTGGCGTGCACGCGGTGGCGAACAGGGGGCATTCCTCGCTCGTCAGGATGCCCCTCAGCATCTCCCCGCACCTGCACCCTTCGACCTCGCCATACTCCTTCTGCTCCACGGGTCTGAGAACGTCCTCGAACCTCCGCCTGGCATCGTGCCGCTCGAACCTGCGCCGTATCGCCAGGCCGCTCCCGGGTATGATGGGGAAACCCCTCCAGAGCACGTCCGATGGCTCGAATACATCCGCAATCGCCCTCAGCGCGCCCGGGTTCCCCT
>DUKU01000153.1:2086-2855 GCA_013329135.1 Thermoplasmata archaeon | reverse complement strand
GTAAGCTTTATATCGAGTCAGGCCATAACCGCGGCTCAGGGTCCTAAATGGAGATTGAACCCAAGAAGGCGCCTGTCGAGAGAGACCCGATCAGGACCATCATGAGCGTCATATCGGTACTCATAGTACTGGTGGTCGGAGTGATCGGGTACGTGGTGTACGACAACTCCCTTCGGAGCGAGACCATCTCCAAGGTCGTCGTGGATGGCAGCACCGTCACGATGTACTACGTCGGCATGTTCGAGGACGGCCGCGTATTCGATACGAGCATCTACGAGATCGCGTCCGACGACGCCCTCTACCCGAAGTCATTCACATTCTCGATGCGCGAGGAGAGTTCATACGTGCCGTTCGAGATGACTGCTAGCCTGTACGGTGAGTCTGGAGGGACCATCAAGGGTTTCGCTCTCGGCGTGATAGGCATGAAGCTCAACGAGAAGAACATCATAGTGGTCGCCCCCGAGGACGGCTACGCGGTGGATCCGACAATGGTCGAGACCATCGACATAGTCGAGGCCGTGCCCGTCGTCGAGACTATCGACGAGACGGAATTCAGGACGCTGTTCGGCACATCCCCGACGCTCATGGCCCTGACCCCGCACTACAAATGGGGCTGGGACGTGCTCGTTGTCGAGGTCGGGTCCGGATTCGTGACCTTCAAGAACATACCCACGGTCGGCCAGGTCGTGACGCCCTTCGGGGACCCGAACGACCCTGACTCCCCCATGGGCTGGGACTGTGCCGTCGAGTCGTATGACCCGCTTTACGA
>DUKU01000153.1:1285-1901 GCA_013329135.1 Thermoplasmata archaeon | reverse complement strand
GCGGTCGACGAGGACGCTGGCACGCTCCAGATACACAAGATCGACACGGCTACGGGATACAACGGGGAGATTTCCGGTCGGACGCTGCTGTTCGAGGTCACGATACTGAACATCACTTAGGCCCGTCGGACTCGTCCGCATCTTCTTTCATGAGCCTGACCGAGAGCTTCCTCACGTACCTGTCCACCGTCATCTGGGTCTTCTCATTCGTCGCGAGCATCGTCGCCCCGACTGCGAGGACGAGGCCGCCGAAGACGTCCGCGAGCCAATGGACCCCGAGGAACAGGACCGCGAACACGATCCCCACGACAGAGGCCGCCAGGAAGTACACGTAGCCGCGTCTGTCCCACCCTGCCGATATGAGTATCAGCAGTGTTGTAAGAATGATGCTCACGTGTCCGCTGGGGAAGTCGTTGTTAAGGGGGTCCACGCTCGTCACGACCCTTCCCCAATTGGTGTTGATGTACAGCAGAGGAGTGAGGCCGGATTCGGAGTAGAACCCCGTGACCGTGACGGGGAAGAAGATGTAGAATGGGATGAGGACCAGGTAGTTGAACAACATGGCGACCGAGTACCTCCTGAGCGTGACCCTGTCGTCAAGGCAGAGAAGCATGAG
>DUKU01000153.1:0-1050 GCA_013329135.1 Thermoplasmata archaeon | reverse complement strand
TTCGTGTACACGACCTCGTCCGTGGCCTCTACGGGGTTCCTTATCGCGTTCTCGACGAGTGTGGTCAGCGGGAGGACTATCAGGAGCAGCACGTAGACGAGGTTGAACCTGGCGGATGCCAGGGCCTTCCTCCACCAGAGATTCTTCCAGCCGATGAATATCAGGGCGCCAGCAAACAGACCCGCGAGCATGGAGAGCACGTACGATGCTATGAACAACGGGTATGAGAGCGGCATGTCCACCTGGAAGTCAAATCATGGCCTGCGTAGAAAAACCTTTCCGGGGTCAGGCCTTCTTGCTCCAGAACTTGAAGCCAGTGTCCTTGGCCAGGATATCCGCCGCGAGGTCGTACGCTTTCAGGAGCTTAGTGGTGCACGCGTCCACGGAATAGTCCCTGGCCGACGCCACCGCGTTCATCTTCATAGAGCTGGCCCTCACGAGGCACCTCCTGATGCCCTCTGCGCACGAGTCCTCCTCGAACAGGCAGCCGTTCTTGCCCTCGTCGATGAACTCAGGTATCGCCCTGCACCTGATGCCCGCGACCGGGGTGCCAGATGCCAGCGCCTCGAGGACGACGAGCCCCTGGGTCTCGAATGTGGACGCGAGCGCGAGCATGTCGCACGTGGCGTATGCCTTGGGCAGGTCCTCGTCCGACAGGAACCCGGCGAAGACGACCCTGTCCGATATCCCCAGGCTCTGCGCCATGGACCTGTAATGGTCGTACGCGGGTCCCTGGCCCGCCACGAGCAGCCTCACGTCCGGCTCTTCCTGCTTCAGGCGGACCATGGCCTTGAGCACGATGTCCAGCCTCTTCTCCATGGAGAGCCTCCCCACATGCAGCACGACCCTGTGCCCGTCCAGGCCGAACCGCTCGAGGAAGCTCCTGTCGTAGTTCTTGGGCGAGAACCCGTTGGTGAAATGCATGGGCTCGTCGCGCAGGAGGTCCGAAGCCCGGGCCCCGAGCGACAAGGCCAGGCCGTAGGCGAAGGGCTTCAACGCGGAGCCGGGCTGGCGCCTACTCATCATGTTCCTCAGGTATATCCAGACGGA
>DUKU01000092.1 GCA_013329135.1 Thermoplasmata archaeon | reverse complement strand
ATCCGGGCCCTCGCACATTATTATATGAATTACATGAATTAATGTCTAGGTGCCCTGCGGAAGTGATTCGTCACTAGCGCCGAGACTCACTCCTTGATGACCCTCTCGCCAGTGACCATATAGATTACCCGTTCGGATATGTTGCAGGCATGGTCCCCGATACGCTCAAGATACCTTGCGACGAGCGTATAATTGATGCCTGGCGTGATCTTCTTCGAGTCCTCCATCATGTACGTTATGACTTCGCGGAAGATCTCATCGTAAAGCGAGTCGACCATGTCCTCTAACTCGAAGACGTGCTTGGTCGGCCCCGTGTCCCTATCCAGGAACGCCTTCACTGACAGGTCGACCATCTCCTCGGCCATCCTGGCCATGTGGGGGATGCTCACGAGTGGCTTGAAGTGGGCCATGTCGTAGCTGTGCTCGGTCACCTCCGCGATGTCCCTCGCGTACCTCCCTATCCTGTCGAAGTCCGTGATGACCTTCAGGTAGGTCCCGATGGTCCTGAGGTCCTTGGCCACCGGTGACTGAAGTGCTATGATCTCCAGGCATCTTTTCTCGATGTCGATGTTGAGGTCATACATCTCCCTGTCCAGCCTTGCGACCTGCTCAGCTAATCCCCTGTCCAACTTCTCGAAGGACTGGACGGCCAGCTCGATCGCCTCGCTCGTCTTCGTCGCCATAATGGTCACGAGCTCGTCCAACTCCGCGAGCTCGTTCATGTAGACCTTCCTCGGGCTCATCTCAACCAAACCTCCCTGTGATGTATTTCTCCGTGAGCTCTTCCACCGGGTTCTCGAACAGCTTCTTCGTCTCCCCGAACTCTATGAGCTCGCCCATATACATGAACGCTGTGAAGTCCGCAATTCTCGCCGCCTGTTGCATGTTGTGCGTCACTATGGCAATCGTGTACTTGTCCTTCAGATCGAACAGAAGGTCCTCGATCTTGGCGGTCGCGATGGGGTCGAGCGCGGAGCAAGGCTCGTCCAGGAGAAGCACCTCCGGTTCGACGGCCAACGCCCTCGCGATGCAGAGCCTCTGCTGCTGCCCGCCAGATA
The DNA here is from genome assembly GCA_013329135.1 of Thermoplasmata archaeon. Taxonomy (GTDB): domain Archaea; phylum Thermoplasmatota; class Thermoplasmata; order UBA10834; family UBA10834; genus UBA9653; species UBA9653 sp9653u. The sequence goes on along the minus strand of DUKU01000092.1, from coordinate 3,147 downwards.
TGCTGACGCCCGACGCGTCGAGGTGGTCCTTGACCTCGTCCCAGAGGGCCGCAAGCTTGAGGCTCCTCTCGACAGTCTCATCGAGCTTCTTCCAGTCCTTCTCTCCGTTCAGCCTCTGTCCCGCGACGACGTTGTCGTAGATGGACATGGTAGGGAACGGGTTAGGCTTCTGGAACACCATGCCGACCTTGCGCCTCACCTCGACAGGGTCCGTCTCGGGGTCGTATATGTCCTCGCCATCGAGATACACCTTCCCCGCAGCCCTGGCACCCCTCACGACCTCGTGCATCCTGTTCAAGCATCGTATCAGGGTGGACTTGCCGCACCCCGACGGACCTATGATCGCAGTGATGGCGTTCGCCGGGATGCTCATGTTGATATTCTTGACGGCGTGGACTTCGCCGAAGAACGCGTTCAGACGTTCAGTGACAATCTTTCCTTCCATGTCTTCTTCACCGCCTTGTAGAGCTTCATCCTCTTCCGGGTGAGCAACCTCACGACGACGTTCAGGGAGAGCACCATGGTGATCAGTACCAGCGCTGCCCCCCAGGCCTGTTCCTGCAGGTCGGCGTATGGGGACATCGCGTTCCTGAATATGACCAGGGGCAGGGCCGCGACGGGTTCTGTGAGTCCCGTCTCCCAGAAGTTGTTCCCGAACGATGTGAGTATCAGGGGTGCGGTCTCACCGGCGACCCTGGCGATGGCCAACAGCGCGCCGGTCACTAACCCGGACCTCCCATTCGATATGATCACCTTGAGAACGGTCCTCCACCTGGGGACCCCGAGCGCGAGCGACGCCTCTCTCAAGGAGTTGGGGACCATCCTAAGCGCATCCTCGGTCGTGTTGGCCACTATCGGGATCATGATGATTGCGAGCGCGAATGCCCCTGAAATCAACGAGAATCCTATGACCGTCACTATCAGCGAATACGCGAACAGCCCGATGACGACGGACGGGAAGTTCGCGAGGATGTCGTTGAAGAACCTCACGGTCCTCCCGAACCAGTTGTCCCCGTACTCGGACACGTATACACCTGTGAGTATGCCGAAGGGCAGGCCGATCAGGCTGGCCCACATGACCAGGAGGAGGGACCCCAGTATGGCGTTGCCTATGCCAGAATCAGGGGCGCCCGAGCTCTTCGTGCGCTCCGTCAAGAAGGCCCAGTCTATCGCGGGCGCCCCCCTGCTCACGACCTCCATGAGTATCGATACGAGAGGGACTAGGGCCACCAGGACGCACACGAGAGCGAGCAGGGAAGCGATCCTGTTCTTCCACTTCCGCCGGGATCTGTAGCTCCTCACAGTCCCCCTCCGGTCATCGGGACGGCTTTCATGACGCGCCCCACCATCAGGCGTGCGCACACGTTGATCAAGAGGGCGACGATGAACAAGACCACGCCTATCTCGATCAACGACGAGAGCATCAGCCCGTCTGCCTCGCCCCAATTGTTCGCAATCACGCTCGCCATCGTCTGGCCCGGGTCGAGCAGGGACCACGAGATGATGTTGGCATTGCCTATCGTCATCGTGACGGCCATCGTCTCTCCGACGGCCCTCCCCAGGCCAAGGATGGTCGCCCCGAATATGCCGGATCTGGCGTAGCTGAGGACCGCCATCCGCGTCGATTCGTACTTTGTCGCACCGAGGCTGAGCGCGGCCTCTCTCTGGGAGTCGGGCACGGCCATCATGCTCTCCTTGGAGACCGACGCCACCGTCGGTATGATCATGACGGCGAGTATGATCCCCGACGCGAGCTTGTCGATGCCGAATGCCGCGCCCTCGAAGAAAGGTGTCCATCCGAGCGCGTCCATCAGGAACGGCTCGACCGACCCAGTGAGTACGGGCCGGAGGGTATAGATGGCCCACAGACCGTAGATGACGCTGGGCACTGCGGCCAGGAGTTCTATCAGGAACGAGAGCGGCTCCCTTATCCATGCGGGCGCCAGCTCGGAGAGGTATATCGCGATGCCTATGCTGATCGGCACCCCTATGACGATTGCCACAGCCGAGGTCATCAGCGTGCCGAATATGAACGGCAAGGCGGTGTACAGGTCGCGGTTAGGGTCCCATATCGTGCTCGTAAGGAAGTCGATGCCGAAGGTCTCTATCGATGTCTGCGCGTCGAACACGAGTTTCACAACGAGGCTCCACAGTAGCGCCAGCACGAGCGCTGCGATGCCCATGACGGAGTACTTGAAGAGCTTGTCCTCAAGGGAGGCCCTGCTCCTCCTGCTTCCATGCTTCCTCGTTGGCCGCATCATCCTCACCAGACCTTCGCCCCCGTATCCAGCGGGGTCCTAGCCCCGCAGGTCTTGGGTTTGTTGGAAGGAGTTTCGAAGGGTTTCGTCCTCAATCCATCAAGGGGTCGCCATTGTAGGTTATCGACCTGAGCGTCTCCTCGTTGAGCTCTACGACCGCGTCGGGGAGCGGGGCGTACTGGAGCGGGGTCGCGAAAGCTTGTCCATCATCGTGGACCGCCCACCACAGGAAGTCCAGGAGGGTCTCAGCTGCCGTCTTGTTCATCTTCGTATCCTCGTTGTACAGCTCCTTGTAGATGAGGATGTACGTGAAGGTCACGATTGGATACGAGTCCGCGCCAGTGGCGTCGAGGACGTGCACCTCGGACCAGTCCCCGTCACCTGCTGGGAGCGTCGGGACCGCCGCGGCAGCAGCTGCAGCTGTCGTCTCGAGCGACGCCGTGATGAACTGTCCGTCATGGTTCTTCATCTGAGCGAACGAGATATCGTTCTCGAGCGCGTATGCGAGTTCGATGTATCCGATCGAGTAGCTCGTGCCCTGGATCGCCTGCGCGACGCCGGAGTTGCCTGACTGGGCCAGCGTGCCGTTCGGCCAAGCAACGGTCTTGCCTTGTCCATACAGCTCTTCAAAGACAGGGCTGACGATTGCGAGGTAGCCAGTGAACACGAAGGTGGTCCCGGAGGAGTCCGACCGGACGACGGTCGCGATGGATTCGTCGGGGAGCGTCGCGCCCGGATTGAGCGCGGCTATCGCTGGGTCGTTCCAGACTGTGATGTTCTTCATGAATATCTTGGCGGTCGTGTCTCCGTCCAGCTTGAGGGATGTGACCCCGGGGAGATTGAATGCGACTACCACGGCGCCAAGGGTCTCCGGTATGTGCACGAGCCC
>DUKU01000118.1:5488-6632 GCA_013329135.1 Thermoplasmata archaeon | reverse complement strand
TAGGAGGTGCAAACGTGAAGGCATTGGTTCTAGGAGCATCGGGGCAGATAGGGGCGTACACGGTCCAGGACCTGGTCGAGATGTGCGGTGTGAAGGACATCATCGCGTCGAGCAGGAAGATGGCCAACGTGAAGAAGGCCATGTCCGACCTGAAGCTTGACAAGAGTGTCAAGCTGATGGAGCTGGACGCGAACGACACGGACAAGGTCCTCAAGACCATAAAGTCCGAGAAGGTTGATTCGGTCGTCAACTGCGCATGGTACCCGACCAACCTCGGCGTCATGGATGCATGTGTGAGGGGCGGCGCGACCTACACGGACCTCGGCGGCTTCTTCGATATATGTCTCAAGCAGATCGATCTACATAAGAAGTGGAAGGACGCAGGCGTCAATGCGACGATCGGTCTTGGCAGCACGCCTGGCATGACCAACGTGGCAGGTGCCGCTGGAGCTAAGAAGCTCGACAAGGTCGACTCGATAGATATCGTGTGCTCCTGGGGCAACACCCTCCCGGTGAAAGAGGCTGGTTGGCCTGGTTACTCCATAAGGACGGTCATGGACGAGTTTACGCAGGAGTCCGTCCAGTGGGTCAACGGGAAGTACCAGAAGCAGAAGATCCTAGGAGGGGAGAAGGAGGTCGTCATGCCCGACCCGATTGGGAAAATCAAGGCGTACTTCATCAAGCACTCCGAGCCAGCGACGATGGGCAAGTACCTCAAGGCCAAGAATGTGACATTCAGGATCGGCTTCCCGTCGCAAGACATGAACACATTCATGACTCTCAGGGCGCTCGGGTTCGCGGATGAGACGCCCTTAGACGCGGGCGGATGCAAGGTCTCCCCGATGGACTACCTCACATCGATGTACCAGAGGGGCGTGTCCGAGGGCCGGGCGGCACCTCCGAAGGAAGAGTTCGAGTATGACATGTTCAGGATCGATTGTGCGGGTGAGAAGGCCGGCATGCCGATGACCATCACGTACTACATCGTCACGTGGAACGACCCGAAGAGGGGCGTGTCCTCGGCTAGGGACACCGCGGTCCCACCTGCGATCGTTGCGCACTGGCAGATGACCAAGAAGATCAAGGAATCCGGTGTCTTCCCGGCTGAGGCGACGGTCGAGCCTGAGTCGTTCTTCAAGGAGCT
>DUKU01000118.1:1628-5131 GCA_013329135.1 Thermoplasmata archaeon | reverse complement strand
AGCATCCTGTCCGCACCGGTCTTCTTCGCCTCGATGATTCTGTCGACCTGCATCCTCTTCGCGTTGGTGTTGCAGTTCGCCCATCCGGCCACCCCGCAGCAGACGGCCTTGTCGCGGGTGTTGGGCATCTCGACGAACTCGCACCCCGTCATGGCAGCAGCGAGTTCTCTCGGACTGTCGTACACTCCCGAATGCCTGCCGAGACGGCATGAGTCGTGGTACGTGAACCTGAAGGGTTCACCTTTCACATGGTCGACCTTCAACTGACCGGAGTCGATGAGCTCCTTGAGGTAGTCGGCTATGTGCTGCGTCTCGAAGCCGAGCTCGCCGATGAGGTCACTGTAGTCCATGTTGAACGTGCGGTAGCATTCGGGGCATGTGAAGACGACCTTCTTCGCCCCTGATGCCTTGATGAGCTTCATGTTGTGGTCCATGAGCTTCTCGAAGTTGCTCTCGTCTCCGGTCCAGTTCAAGTCGTGCCCGCAGCATTTTTCGTCGTTGCTCACGATCGGGACCACCCCTGCCTTGTTCATGAGCCTCACGGCGCTCTCGCATATCGAGGTCATGCTGAGCCCCTCTCTGTCCCGGAATATGGCGTCGTAGTGTGGTAGACATCCGACGAAGTAGAACACCTCGCCCTTGTCAGCGACCTTCATGTCTTCCTTGACCCACATGAGCCGGTTCTGTTTCAGGTCGGAGTTCGCCATTATCCTCTGCGCCGCGTGAATGAGGCCGCCCTTTGAACATAACGGAGCCGCTCCGACTGTCGTGGCCTCCTCCCTCATGCCCCTTATGAACCCCGTGTAGTCGACCTTGTAGGGGCACATCACATTGCACTGCTCACATGTTATGCATGTCCATATGTCCCTGTCAGTGGATATGTTGTCGACAATGCCCTCCATCGCCCGGAGGACGATCGTCCTGGGGGCGAACTCGGTGTCGAACTTCGCGACAGGGCACACAGTGGTGCACTTGCCGCATTCGACGCAGTCGAACGCGCCCGTGTCCTCGATGAGGCTCTTGACTGAGGCAATCGTCTGCTCCCTGGTCCTGCTCTCCTTCTCCTTCCTCTCCGCTGGGAGAGGAAGCGCGCCGAGCGCGCGCACCTCCTCGACGAAGTCGGTGACGGACTTCGCGAACTTGTACCGCTCAGAGGCGTTGATCCACTCGGTCCTCAGCCTCTTGGAGTCGAGCCCCATGATGTCGAACAGCTCCTTCAGCGCGTCCACCCGTTCCTGGGCACTCTTGTTGCCAGAGACGTAGTGACAGTTGTCTATCAGACACCCTATCACGATGACGCCGTCGGCGCCGTGCTCGAACGCATCCATGATTATCGAGGGTTCGACACTCCCGCTACACATGACCCTTACGATCCTGACGTTCGGGGGATACTGTATCTTGTTCACGCCCGCCAGGTTCGCCGACGGATAACCACACCACGTGCAGGTGAAGGCTACTATCTTGGGCTCGAACGCATCATCGGGCATGTCAAATCTCCTCCTGCACAATGGCCCTTATCTGTGCTTCGACCTGGTCCTTGAGGAAGTTGTAGACGGTGATGGCTTTGTTGCAGCAGGTGACGGCGCATGTGCCACACCCCTCGCACCGTATCTCGTCCACCTTGGAGATGAGGACACCGCGCTGCTTGTCCTCCACGACCGCTATCGCCCCGTACTCGCAGATCTCCTCGCAGCGGCCGCACCCTCTGCACCTCTTCTCATCGACGCTGGCGATGATCCTGGGGAACTTGACCTTCCCGCGCTTCATGATGTCGATCGCGCTCGCGGCTGAGTTCTTTGCATCCTCGATCGAGTACCGTATCCCCTTGGGGCCCTGAGCTGTACCCGCTACGTATATGCCCCTCCTGAACTCGGACGGGAACATGGGGTTGATGTCCTTCATGAACCGATCGATGTCCGTCTGTATGTGGAGCATCTTGGCAACCTTGTCGCTTCCATCCGCCGGCTCCTGGCCGACTGACAGCACGACGAGGTCAGAGTCTATGTTCAGGAGCGCGTCGGCGTCCGTATCGGACGCCCGGACGAACATCTTTTTCTTGTCCAGGACGATCTCGGCGATTCTTCCCCTGACGAAATTGATTCCCTCCTCCTTCGCTGCGTCGTAGAACTCTTCGAAACCCCTGTACGGGCCCCTGAGGTCGATGTAGTGGATGTAGACCTGAGTCTCAGGGTCCACCTTCATTATCTCCCTGGCCTGGCCGATGGCGTACGTGCAGCACACGAGGGAACAGTGGAGGTTGCCCTTCGTCTTGTCCCTCGAGCCCACACACTGGATGAAGTTCACGACCTTCGGTTTCTTCCCATCAGAGGGTCTCCTGAGCCCTGTGCCCGACTCCCGCTGCTGCACCAGTAGCTGTTCGAGCTCCAAGCTCGTGATCACGTCAGGGTGCTCATACCGCAGCTCCGGTATCCGGTTCGGGTCAAAGGTCTTCGAGCCAGTGGCCACGATGATGGTGCCCACGTCGAACTCCTTCGTCTGACCGTCCTTCCCTTTCACCTTGACATGTCTGGTACCGAATCCGCCCGTGATATCCTCGATCTCGGTCTCCAGCAGGACGTCGATGTTATCGTTCTGGCTGACATCCTCGATCTTCGGGGTGAAGACGCACTCCTTGCAGTATTGCATGCAGCATATGCCGCAGTTGTGCGTAGGGAAGGTCATGCTCAGCTTGTACGCCCTCCCTCCAAGCTCGCCCGTCCTTTCGACCAGGTGCACCTTGAATCCCTGGGCCGCGATGTCCAGTGCGGCGGCCATGCCCGTGACGCCGCCTCCGATGACGAGTGCGGAGTCAAGGATCGGCACCTCGATGTCATCGAGGGGCACGAGCCTTTCGGCCTTCGCGACGGCGCCCCTCACGAGGCTGAGCGCCTTATCCGATGCCCCCTTCTTGTCCGCGTGGACCCATGCGCACTGCTCGCGTATGTTGACCTGGTCGAAGAGGTACTTGTTCATCCCCTTCTCTTCGAGCGACCTGCTGATGATAAGGCCTTGGATGTTGGGGGAGCAAGCGCCGACCGCGACCCTATCGAACCCCTTCTCGTCGTATTCCTTCTTGAGGAACTGCTGGCCCTCCCTGGAGCAGAGTGCCTCGTGTATGCCGACCGCGACGACGCCAGGATGCGCTCTGAGTCGTTCCGCGATGGCATCGAGGTCGACCTTCTTCGATATCTCCCCTCTGCATTCGCAGAGGTATATAGCAATGCCTTTCCGCTGCGCCTGAACTGTCCCGCCAGTGTCCATGTGAGATCACCAGAACCCGTGTGCTATCGTCAGCAGGATACGAAGTCCACGCCCTCTTCGAGCCTCGCCCTGCGCATCGCGTTGTAGACACCCTCGATTATGCACGACTCTGTCACATATCCGTAGAAATCGCCCTTATCGAACACCACTATCGTGGAAACGCCGGAGTTAGCCATGGCCTTGGCGACCCACTTGATGTCGAGCGAGAGGTTCGTCAGGATGACGAGCGGGCGGGACATGAT
>DUKU01000118.1:0-1399 GCA_013329135.1 Thermoplasmata archaeon | reverse complement strand
TCGTTCTTGTTCTTTCGGGGCACTAGGAGGTGGTTGCAGTGCGTCTCCAGCATCTTCTCGACGGCCTTCTTCGCAGTCTCCGTCCTGCCTATGGTCGGGAGCTCGAAGGTCTTGACGACGTCCCTGAGCGTCAGACTGTGGACCTTCATGCTTTCGCCCCCTTCTCGGCCTTAGACGGTTTCTTGGCCGAAGCGGCTCTCAGAACATCCAAGTCGGAGACGAACCCAAGGAAGTTCTCCTTGTCGAACACGGCAAGTCTGGAAACCCCCTCGTCGGCCATCTTCTTCGCGACCCACCTGAGGTCGAGGTCCATGTTGTTGGTGACGACCAGCGGCTTCCTGGCTACCGAAACAGCTGCGGTTATCGTGATGTCCTCGCCTTTGGCGATCGCCTTCTCGATGATGTCCCATCGGGTTACGATGCCGTATGCGTCGTTCGGACCGCTCCTGTCCACGAGGACATAGTCCGTCTTTCGTTCCATCATCGCCACTAGCGCATCCGCGACGGTGGCGTCCGATTTGATCTTTGTAGGCACAGATCCACTGATTATGTCCCTGAGCTCCATCGCCTCCACCATTCCCCCCACCAGGTGACCAATAACCTCGTTATATGCATGACGATATAAGTAAGTTCTTCGGGAGACGCCGTCCCGGTCCGATGCCCTAGCCCCTCACGCATAGTGATATAATAATAGCGGGAGAAGTCAATCAGCGCGTGATGAGCAGAGGATTAGACGCCCTCCTGAGGCCAAAGTCGGTCGCGGTCGTGGGCGCATCCACCAATCCCTCCAAGATCAGCAATGTGATGCTCAGGAACTTGGCAGCGGGCGATTTCAGGATCATCCCCGTGAACCCCAAGGAGAAGGAGATACTCGGGTTCGAGTGCTTCCCTTCCATATCCTCCGTCCCTGGTGAGGTCGATTTGGCCATCATAGTCCTCCCCGCAGAGTCGGCGGTCAGGGCAGCGGAGGAGTGCGTCGCCAAAGGGGTCGGGGTCGTGGTCATCACCTCCTCCGGGTTTGCCGAGAACGGGCCAGCTGGAAAGGACCTGCAGGCGAGGCTGAAGTCGTTGTTCGCCGGGTCAGGCACACGTCTGCTCGGCCCGAACACGATGGGAGTGTTCGATCCAGGCAATCGGTTGGACACGCTCCTCATCCCCGCGGAGAAGAGCCCGCGCCCTCCTCCTGGCCGAGTGGCACTCGTGTCTCAGAGCGGCGCTGTCGCAATAGCGTTCTTAGAGAAGGCGGAGGCGTTCGACATGGGGGTGTCCGCGTGCGTCTGCATCGGCAACAAGGCAGACATCGAGGAGAGTGAACTCCTCGAACATTTCTCGGACGATGAGGGCACTGATTGCATCTCCATGTACCTCGAATCATTCTCCGACGGCAGGAGGTTCCTCG
>DUKU01000196.1:3525-5723 GCA_013329135.1 Thermoplasmata archaeon | reverse complement strand
GATGACCTGCTTGATCTCGTTGACTGCCGCGAGCCTCATGGGCTCATACACACTCCCGACGTTGACGTCGCTCATAGGAGCGTGAACCTGGAACCGGAGGCCGAGCGAGTCCCTGGCGCGCACCAGGTCGTCGCGCACGAGGTCCAGACGGTGCTGGCCTTCTGACAGCACCTCCCAGAGCTCGAAATGTTCCGCGATCGCTTCGGCCATGCGAGGAAACGGGGTGCCGCAGAAGAGCGGGGACGCGACGCCTATCATCGTCCATCGCCCCCCTTGCTCTCCGGCCGTGGTGCGACCTCGTCGATGAATCGCTCGATATCGTCGGACGTGATTGCGACTTCCAGGTCTCCGAGAGCGTGTTTCTCCTCAGAGAACGAGATCTTCCCCGCGGTCGCGACCTGCTTGTTGAGCGTGAAACTGACGGTGTTATCTGAAATGCCGCGCCTCATGACCGCCCGCGCGGCGGACCTTATCCTATGCTTCTTGAGGAGCTCTGCGAAAACCTCGGTCGAGTGCGCTGTGCCGACGATGGGGTCGTCTCCCTCCGGGACGAAATCGGGGAACAGCTTGACTATGGCATCCACGACCTTGGCCCTGTCCTCGGTCGGGAAGCATCTGGCAGTGACCTTCACCTCAGCCACGAGCGCACCATGCTCGAAAAGCTATTTAACTGTGCGTTCTCGGGGTGTGAAACCACGTCGCCGGGCGTGCCTCTATGGCCGTTCTCGTCCGTCTTGATTGCACATCACTTGATGAATCATCTCGACCTATTGATGACGATGGATAATATAGGAAGAAGATTCTCGGGATTTCAGGAGGATTTGCGTGAAGTGCCCGCATTGTGGGGTCGAGAATGGTCAAAGCAGTGGCTTCTGCGTTACGTGCGGCCACCAATATGAGAAGGGAGGGGAGACGCACGAAGCGGCGATTGGCAGGACGGGAAAGGCAGTCATTGTAGTCTTGGTTGCCGCCGCCATAGTTACATTCAGTCTGGGCCTGGCTGGGAGCATCGCCATCAATCAGCCGTCCGTCATCTTGGAGGACGCGGACGAACCAGACATCCCAGATGACTACGATGCAGTGTTACTTGAAGGCAATCTGGAGAGGAGTGCTTACGTCATCACGCTATCGGTCGCCGGGGAAGTCCAGCTGGGGTACTATTACGACATAATCCCCATGTGCAGCTACAGGGTCGGAGTCTGGGTGAAGGAGACTGGGGATTCCTCGTTCTATGTCTTTGACCTTCTGTACGCCGAAGGAGAGGAACAACACTACGGAGTGCCCGCGACGCGGCAGGGCAACACCCTCACATTCGAGTTCCCACTCGCCTATCTTCGCCCGAATGCATACATTGTTGACCTCGATGCGATGGTCAATGGTGAAGATGGCGACTCGATGACCAGAGACATCGTTGGGGAATCCCCACCCTATGACGCTACGATCGCCCATCTGCTCACGCTGCCATTCAGCCCATATATCTTGTTTGTGATCACGGCCATCTCTGCAGTCATCACGACAGCGTTTCTTGTTTCTCGTGTGATTCACCTGTGAGCTCCTCGCTAGACCGAACACCTCTGGGAACTGAAATCAGATTAGCGCAAGGGGCATGGACGAGTACACGAATCAGGGACCGCTAAAACTCGATCTGAGTGCAGGACGGAGGTGCTGTTCGCCGAGTGAAAGCTATTTAAAGACGTCCGCGCTAGGATTGCCTGGATGAAGAAGCGTATCCTCCAGCTGCTCACGGAGAAGGGCATCCTCGTCGACCCAGAGGCCGCGGAGGCGCTGTCCAGGCTGAAGGACCCGATGGCGTGCGTCGACCGCATCCTGAAGGATGCAGAGAACCAACCGCTGATACTGTCGCGGGAGGATGTGGATGGCTATGCGGAGTGCGTCACCCAGCAGCCGGCACCGAATCAGGAATCCGCACCTAGACCAGCACCGGAGCGACCGGCCGTCAACAAGACCGCGCCTCCATCAATACGTATCATCAAGGACATCACCGGGAACTCGACCTGCGTCGGGGACATCCAAGACTTCACGAAACTCTTCAACGACCGTTACACATCCATCAAGAGGATCCTGGCCAAGAGGAGAGAACTTGCGGGCATCATCCCGATCTCAAAGGCGAAGAAGGTCCGGAGGGAAGTCAAGCTCGTCGGCATCTTGAACGAGACGAGGACCACGAAGAACGGCCA
>DUKU01000196.1:648-3375 GCA_013329135.1 Thermoplasmata archaeon | reverse complement strand
GCGGGCGAGGGGTTCATCAAGGACGAGGTCCTCGGCATCGCCGGGTCGTTCAGCAAGGACGGGGAGATCGTCATCGCGAAGGAGATCATCAGGCCAGATGTGCCCATGAACAGCGCCATGACGCCGAACGGTTCGGGGGCAGTGATGGCATTCGTCTCCGACATACACGTGGGCAGCGACACTTTCCTCCCGGAAGAGTGGAAGAGATTCATGGAGTGGCTCCGGAAGGACCCCGTGGCCAAGGACATCCGATACATGATGATGCCCGGGGACCTCGTGGACGGGATAGGCATCTACCCGGGCCAGGAAGACGAGTTGCTCATCGAGGATGTGTTCGCGCAGTATGCCGAGCTGGCAGAAATGGTCAAGGCGATACCGGACTGGATCAAGATCATAATGATGCCTGGGAACCACGACGCGGTGAGACTGGCGGAGCCGCAGCCTGCACTGGCCAAAGAGGTGCAGGCCATGTTCGACTCGAACATCATGTTCGTGGGCAACCCGTGCTACCTGGACGTCGAGGGGAGAGTGGTCCTGGCGTACCACGGCAGGAGCATGGACGACTACATCAAGAACATCTCTGGATTGGACTACGCTCACCCGCTGGAGGCCATGAGAGAGATGCTCAGGCGGAGGCACTTGGCCCCCGTGTACGGCGAGAGGACTGCGCTCGCGCCCGAGAAGAAGGACTACTTGGTCATCGACCAGGTGCCGAACATATTCGTCACGGGACATGTGCACAAGTGCGGCATCGCGGAGTACAGGGGCATCAAACTCATCAATGCATCCGCATGGCAATCACAGACGGAGTTCCAGAGGATGCACAACCAGGTGCCAGATCCAGCCAAGGTGCCGATGATCGACCTCGGCAGCGGGGAGATGTGGGTCGAGGACTTCTCCCACTGAAGCGCGCGAGAGGTTTCTTATCCAGCCGATGGTATTGCGTGTCATGCGCGAGCTAGGCGTGTTCTTCGACCCTAAGTCAGTCGCCGTCATAGGCGCCACGCCGACACCCGGAAAGGTGGGCAACATAGTCATCGAGAACCTGTACGGTGAAGGGTATCCCGGGAAGGTGTTCCTGGTCAATCCAAACCACAAGACGATTCTTGGCATGCCATGCTATCGATCCATCCTGGACTGTCCAGGGAAAGTGGACCTTGCGGTCATCGTGGTCCCCGCGACTCTGGTTCCAGCAGTGATGGAGGAGTCCGGCCGGAAGGGCGTGAAGGCAGCGGTCATCATTTCTGCGGGCTTCTCCGAAGGGGGCGAGGAAGGAAAGGCCAGGGAGAAGGATTTGCTCTCAATCGCCGCGGAGCACAAGATGATGTTCGTGGGTCCGAATTCCTTGGGGGTCATCGCGCCGCACGCGCGCATGAACGCATCCTTCGCCAGGACCACACCCCTGAAGGGGCCCATCGCGTTCTTCTCGCAGAGCGGGGCGTTCTGCACCGCCGCGATAGAGTACTCGGTGCGCGAGATGCTCGGGTTCTCGGCATTCGTGAGCTCCGGAAACAAGGCAGACATAGACGACTCCGATCTCATCAGACACTTCGCATCGGACGAGAAGACCAGGTGCATCGCAGCGTACATGGAATCGACAAGGGACGGCCAGGCGTTCTTCGACGCCCTCAGCGATGCGTCGCTGAGGAAGCCCATAGTGATACTGAAGGCGGGCAGGACTGAACGTGGGGCGAGGGCCGCCAAGTCACATACTGGAGCGCTCGCTGGCTCGGACTCCGCATACGAGGGCGTGTTCAAGCAGACAGGCGTGTACAGGGCGAAGACCATGTACGAGCTGTTCGACGCGGCGCAGGCACTCGCGAACCAGCCGCCGATGGACGGGGAGGGCATCGCGGTCGTCACCAACGCCGGCGGGATGGGGGTCATCGCCACTGATTTCGCGAACGATCTCGGGCTCGAACTGGCAGAGCTGTCATCGGAGACTCTGGATGAGATAAGGAAGGCGTGCCCGCCCACATGGAACCCAGGAAACCCCGTCGACATCATCGGGGACGCCGACACTGCAAGGTACGCAAACGTCCTGACAGCCGTTGGGAAGGCCCCGGAGGTGAAGGCAATCATGGTCATAGCCGCGCGCCAGGCAGCCACGAACCTGTTCCAGATTGCGAAATGGATAGCTATCACCGCGCGCATAAGCGGGAAGCCGACTGTTGCATGCTTCGCGGGGATATTCGACCAGGAGTCGGAACAGTTCCTCGACTCGAGGGGCATCCCTGTCATGTCCGTGCCTGAACGCGGGATAACCGCCCTGCACGCGCTCTCGGAACGCGGGAAGTGGCTGAGGAAGAAGGGCGTGGAGATACCGAAACGCGCGCCGAACGGCGACATGGAAGAGCTACCCAACTAGATCCATGAGGATCAAGCCATAGCCGATCCCCAGGAAGATCATGCTGGCCCAGAAGGCGACCCATATCAGCTTCAGCAGCTTCACGCGGTCGTGGAGGATGTCGAGAAGAGGCAACTCCGTCACGCCTCTGCCCGTTTCTCTGCCTTGCTCTTGATACGCTTCAGGCGGAATATGTTGTCCCGCTCCATCTCCTCGAGTCTGAACCGGATGAACCGTTCGATCTCCTCCAGTTCGGGGAGCACCTTGAACTCCAGCGCGTTGACTCTGCGCTTGGTCCGTTCGATCTCCTCGAGCAGCTTCTTCATGGTGGTCTCGAGTTCCGCGGCCTTGACCACGGTCTCGACGAGCTTCTCGTAGGC
>DUKU01000196.1:0-525 GCA_013329135.1 Thermoplasmata archaeon | reverse complement strand
AGGGGCGCCACTATCCTCGAGGACTTGATCTCTGGCACGACGACGCCCATCAGGTTCCTGCTCCTGAGCTGTATCTCGGGGTGCACAGTGAGCGCGTACGCGGCCGACCGCACCGCGATGACGCCGTCGACGGCGCCCGCGATCGCGATCTTCTCCCGCGCCTGGACGTACTGCTTCGCTATCTCCTGCCTCAGGTCCTTGGCCTGGTCGAGTATGTTGAAGAACTCGAGTATGAGACCGTCCCGCTTCAGTTTCAGGATCTTGTGGCCGTTCTTGGTCAGCCTGATCTTCTTGGTGACCTCGAGCAGCTCGGACCTTGTAGGCTGGATCTCCCTGATGGGCATCTCGTCTCACTTCTTCCTGTTCATCGGGTGGTACTTCTCTATGAACTTCCTGTCGATCTTGGTCAGCGCGTCAACCGGGAGGGCGGAGAGCAGTTCCCAGCCGAGGTCCAGCGTCTGCTGGATGGTCCTGTCCTCGTCCTTGCTCTGCCGCACGAACCTGTCCTCGAACGCGGCCGCGAAG
>DUKU01000020.1 GCA_013329135.1 Thermoplasmata archaeon | reverse complement strand
CACCTTGGCCTGGCCGTCCGAGTGGTCCGTGTGGGAGTGCATGTCGACGGCTGAGAGTCCTTCATTCCGCAACTGGGTCAGGTCCGGGGCCTCAAAACGCACCCTCTCGCTGCTGTCATCGGAGCGCAGCATTTCAAGTCGCCCAAGATAGCGTCGCGCGTGGTTTAAGAAGATATGCTAGCCCACTCGTTCGGCGATGACATACCTGGTAGATGCCTTTGTCACGTTCCCAGACCATGCGTTTGAGAGATTTCCCAGGAATCATCCTCTACTCCGGTTCGTCACCCCACAACGAAACCAACGTCATCACTTCCCCCTTGCCGAATCGCCTTTCCATCCTGTGGGCCGGGACTGTCCCGACTGGTTCCAGAATGCCAATCTCGTTGCGGACGTCGTACCACACGATGCAGAATGATGCAATCACCCGTCCGAGGAATCAGGAGACCATCCAGTCAAATTCGACAAGGAGCGAGTTCCAGCCGGTGGTCAGATTGCCCGACAGCTCGTACCTCATGAAGTCGGCTCCAACACTCCCGTAGACGTGGTGGTAAGTGTATGAGAGGCTCAGACTGGCGTTTGCGCCCTCAGAAGAAACGAACGCATTGGATTCTAGAAGATTGTACCCAGAATCGAGCATACTCAGGTTCGAGTAGTGATCACTGGTGGACTGGGTGGATGACCTGTAGGTGAAGTTGTATGTCCACGTGATGACGGCGGAACCCGACCCTTCGATCTCTAGGCCCTCGCCAAATGGTGTGGTCGCCTCGGAAACCAACACGTCACCCAGAACCACGACCGAAGGAACCACGTCTGGACAGGCTGTATCGAGACAATCGGCAGGGAGGGGGCAGATGACGATGAACTCACCGGATGCACCGGTGTCGATGACTACTCTATATTCGTAACTGACGAACCGTTCCCTGAACGGAGAATAGGGCAAGTAGAGCAGGGCCAACGATATAGCCGCAACGAGCATCAATGCAACCACAGCCACGTAGATACGATATCGGGCAGCCCTCGGATGTTTGTGAACAGGGGGTTGCTCTTGGCCATCCACTCCCATGACGGACCTCCAACGATCAAAACCCCGTTAAGGATATAGATAAGTTATGATGACATGTCAGTGCTCAAGTGCTCCCGAGACCTCACATGATTTGACCCAGTACGAAATCGCGCTTGACTTCCGCGGACTGCCGACGTATCGCATCGCTTTTTAGCCTGGCACGACCGTATGTGGGAGTGCTAGCTACATCCAGCCATTATCGGAGGGGCGTTCAAGATATGCGTGTCGAGACGTCGAAGGCCGGACCTGACGACCTCGAGAGGCTCATCGACATCTTCTCAGACCCGGACCTGAAGACGAGCAGCGAGGAGGCCCAGTGGTTCGTCAGATGCTACCTCGAGTATCACCACGTCATCGTCGGGAGGGTGGACGGCGAGATCCAGGGGGCGTGCTTCTGGAGGGTAGAGGGTGAGAGGTACTGCGGACTGGGATGGATTGAGAACATATGGGTAGAGGAACGATACCGCAGGCTCGGTCTCGCTGAGAAACTCCTCAGAAGATCTGCAGAGGATATCAGGACATTCTACGAGGAAAACGGCTTCAAGGCCAGGAAAGCCATCCTCACGACTCAAGTCGACAGGGCTGCCGCAAGGCGACTCTATGAGAAGGTCGGATTCCGGTGCGCGGCGGAGCTTGAGGACTTGTATGGACCAGGCGAGCCCGATCTGCTCTACGTTCTCAACCTGTGATGACCGGTCCCTTCACCCTGCCTGTGTCGGTCTGAACCATCTACCCGCACACTCCATGACCCAGATGGACGGAGGTCCGAAGGTCCCTTGACATCTAAGGCGCCTTGGCAGGGGTGTGGGCACCGGGAAAGCCTGCACAAGGCAATTGTACTGTCGGCTCGTTCATGACATCGTTGATGAAACCTGAAGACGGCCGAGAAGTCAATGCAGTTGGTGACAAGACTGGGACCGCTCGGAGGAAACGGACCCTAAGGACCATCGCTGTCGCAGCAGTGGTATTGACGGCGGACGTATTGACTCTCAAGTGGGTCGTCCCGTGGGCCGATGAAATGACCGACAACCCGTTCATGTCCTTGGGGTACATCGTGACATTCTTCGTTGTCTTCATCAACTTCATAATACTCTTCGCTCTGGTGGCGTATCTGCCCAGCCAAGAATCCTACCCATCCGACCGATGGAAGTGACTCGTATCCCGACCTCGCTCGAAGGATTCAAGTCCACGCGACAGCGTACGCCACTACGGGAGATTTGATACTCTGAAGTGCCCCAAGTGCGGCAAGAGGATCGGGTTCAACGAGAGGGGGACAAACTGTCCAAAATGCGGCGCGTGGCTTCTTTCCAAACCTCCGAGCGAGCACATGCTCCAGCACATGCAACGGTCCGAGGGAAGGGATGACTTCCTGAACGACTTCCCGTGGATAGGAGGCAAGCCGGGAAGAAGGGCGGTGAAGTTCACCGCCGTGTGGGTCACTCTGCTCGTGGTCCTCGCCGTCTCGATTCTCGTGTCGTTCGTGACGATGCATTTCGTCCTCGCAATCGTGCTGATCTTCGTGACTGCCCTCGTCGGGGTGCTGCCCCAGCTGTTCCTAGTGGGCTCCAGGATTTGAGCTGTCCTTGCGTATGCTGTCGCCCGACGGCCCTCTTCGGGGCCAAGTTATTAATCCGCCAGGCAGGATTCACGGGCATGCACAAGGTCGTCACAGTCGAGATGGGGAAGGACATCCTCTCCGAGAACAGACACCTGGCGGACCACAACCGCGCCCTGCTGGATGAGCATCACATCAGAGCGTTCGATTTCCTCGGCGCCATCGGCTCAGGCAAGACCCTCATAATAGAGAAGCTCGTTGACCATCTCAAGTCCAGAGGGAAGCGGGCGGCCGCGATAGCGGGAGATGTCTCCGGCGACGACGACTACCAGAGATTCGTCTCCCACGGGATACCAGCCGCGAACATCAACACGGGCAAGGAGTGCCACCTGGACGCGCACCTTGTGGACCGCGCACTCGAGGACCTGCCCCTGGAGAAACTCGACTACCTGTTCATAGAGAACGTCGGCAACCTCGTGTGCCCGGTCGACTTCCCGGTCGGCTCGCACGAGCGCGTCGTGGTCATCAGCGTCACCGAGGGGGATGACATGGTGAGGAAGCACCCTGCGATATTCGCCTTCTCCGATGTCATCGTGATAAACAAGGTCGACCTCGCGGAGGTCATGGGGGTCGACCCGAAGATACTCGAACGGGACGCGAAGAGGATCAACCCTGGCGCCAAGATCATAAAGATGGACACTAGACGAGGCAAGGGGTTGGACGAGCTGGTGTCTGCGCTCGGGCTGTAGAGGTAACCGATGAAGATCACGGTGTACGGCGTCGTCCAGGGAGTCGGGTTCAGGCCCACGGTGTTCAGGGTCGCGAAGGCCATGGGCCTGAAAGGATACGTCCTGAACAACGGCTCTAACGTGGAGATACACCTTGACGGGGATGCGGAGGAGTTCCTCAGACGCCTCAGAGGAGCGCTCCCTGCCCTTGCGAGGATAGACCGGGCGGACATCGAGGACACGGACGAGGAGTTGGGTGAGTTCTCGATAGCCCAGAGCACGGATGGAAAGAGGGTCTCACTGATACCGAGGGACACCGCGATATGCCAGCAATGCGTGGACGATTTCCGCTCGAACGAAAACAGGAGGCACCTGTTCCCGTTCACCAACTGCACCGAGTGCGGGGCGAGGTTCACCGTCATAGCCGACGTGCCGTTCGACAGGGCAAGAACGAGCATGTCCGACTTCCCGACATGCCCCTCGTGCCACGCGGAATACTCGTCTCCTGAGGACCGGAGGTTCCACGCACAGACACTGTCGTGTCCCGCATGCGGCCCACTGTATACATTATATGATAACGCAGGGACCCCGGTCCCCGGGGAACCGTTCCCCGAATTCACCAAGAGGATAGAGGATGGGGCCGTCGGGCTCATCAAGGGATGGGGCGGGATGCACATCGTGTGCACGTTCGCGAACGCCTCGAGGCTCCGGAAGGTGTACCGTAGGGGGGACAAACCGTACGCGGTAATGATGCGTGACCTCGCCACTGCCCGGAGGTACGCGGCCATGGACGAACAGGAGCTGGAGCTCCTGACATCCCCACAGAGGCCGATCGTGCTGCTGCGCAAGAGGCCCGAGAGACCGGACGATCTCGAGAATGTCTCGCCCGGACTGGGGAACATCGGCATCATGCTACCGTACTCGGCGGCGCACCTCCTACTCTTCGAACATCTGAGGGCCGACGGAGTCATCATGACCTCCGCGAACCCGCCCGGCGAGCCGATGGTCGTCGAGAACGAGAAGGCATTCGACCTGGGGCTCGACGTATACTTACTGCACAACAGGCGAATAATCCACAGATGCGACGACAGCGTCGTGAAGGTCAACTCAGGACTCACCAACTTCACCCGGAAGTCGAGGGGGTTCGTGCCCGTGCCCGCGAAGGCCAACCACAGACACTCCTTGATCGGCGTCGGGGCCCAGTGGGATGTCACAGGTTCGGTCACGAGGAACGGGGAGATGTTCCTCACGCAGTATGTCGGGGAGTCGCAGCAGCATCCGACGCTGCAGTACCTCGACGACGCGATACACCACCTGGCGAGGCTCCTTGACGTGAATGAGGTAGAAGCCATAGGCCTCGACAAACACCCGAGATATTCCACCAGGATAGTCGCGCGCAGGCTCGCGAAGGAGTTCGGCTGCCCCATGATCGAGACTCAGCACTATCACGCGCACGCAGCCGCGCTCATGATAGACCGTGGCATTGCAGGGCCGCTCGTTTGCCTCACATGGGATGGCACGGGCTACGGAGACGATGGCACATCATGGGGCGGGGAGAGCATGGTGGCCGACTTCTCTGGATACGAGAGGTTCGGCACGCTCCAGGGAATCCCGCTCCTCGGAGGGGACAGGGCGGTGACTGACCCGAGACGGGTCGTCACGGCGGTACAGCTCATGATGGACCAGGAGCCCACCATGTTCGACGGGGAGGAGGCGGACCTGTACGCGAAGATGCTCCCGAAGAGCGTCAGGGCTTCGAGCATGGGCAGGGTCCTGGACGCGGTGTCGTGCTCGCTCGGCATCTGCTGCAAGAGAACATACGAGGGGGAGCCCGCGATCAAGCTCGAGCGGTGGCTCGAGGCCGGCAGACCCGACATCCGATTCGACCTCCTGTTCGAGAGAGAGGGCAAGACGGAAGTGGCGCAGACCGTCCCGATGCTCTCCCAGCTCATGGGGTTGGGAGCGGACTCGGACAGCGCAAAGGCGGATGCCGCAGCGTCCTTCGTGCGCACGCTCGTATGGGGGATTACCGAGCGCGCGTGCGACCGCGCGAGAGCGGAAGGGCTCGGGCAGGTGGGCCTCACGGGCGGCGTATCCTTCAGCGGTCCCATCACCCGATGGACCAAGGAGGCCGTGGAGAGGAGGGGGCTGGAATTCATCGGCCACCGGAGCATATCCAACGGCGACGGAGGCATATCCACTGGCCAGAACGCGATAGCTGGCGCCAGGCTCGGGTAAACGTTTATCATCGGAACCCACATACCGACTGACCGATGTGCCTAGCCGTTCCAGCTGAGGTCAAATCCATCGACGGCGTCATCGCTACCGTTGATTTCGGGGGCGTCTCCAGGACCGCCAACATATCACTCGTGGAGGCGAAGGTCGGAGACTTCGTCATAGTGCACGCAGGATATGCCATACAGATCCTGGACAGGGAAGAGGCCGAGAAGACCCTCGAACTGTTCAGGGAGATGCTCGAGCCAGAGGACACGGGAGCGTAGGCCATGCATGAGTTCTCAGTAATGAGCCAGATGATCGGAGACATCATCGAGGAGCTCAAGAAGTGGAACGCTGCCAAGGTCGAGGAGGTCGTCCTCGAGCTCGGCGAGTTCACCATGCTGAGCGAGGAGCAGTTGAGGTTCGGGTACGACGTGCTCACCAGGGACAACATCCTCAAAGGCTCGAAGCTCACGATCGTCCCAATCAAAGGCGCCATCGAATGCGCATGTGGTTATAAGGGCGGGATGTCCTCGACGGAGGGCATGCTCCACGACTCGGTGCCGATACTCGAATGCCCCAAGTGCGGCGGCGTGGCCAAGATAATCGGCGGCAGGGAGTGCATCGTGAAGAACATCAGGGCGGTGGTCCCGGATGTATAGGCTCAGGGACAGGGAGACCTCGAGGAAGGTCATGGACAAGCTCGAGGCGATGAAGCTAGACCTTACGCTCATGCACGTCTGCGGCACCCATCAGGACACTCTGATGAGGTTCGGCCTCGACTCGGAGTTCAAGCGCGTGGGCGTGGATATCCGACAGGGGCCAGGGTGCCCCGTGTGCGTCACACCGCCCAAGGAGGTCGAGGAGGTCCTCGCGCTCGCGAGGGCGGGCCTGACCATCGCAGCCTTCGGGGACGTGATGAAGGTCCCTGGCGAGAACGGGTCGCTCAACGACGTCAAGGCCGAGGGTGCGGACGTCCATATCGTATTCGGCGTGGACGACGCCGTCGCGCTGGCCAGGAAGACTGGCAAGGAGGTCGTCTTCATGGGCATCGGGTTCGAGACCACGGCCCCGACGATTGCGTCCGCAATCATGTCGGACCCGCCCGCGAACTTCTCAGTCCTCAGCTGCCACAGGACCGTGCCGCCAGCGCTCGCCGCGATTGCAGGCATGGGCGAGGTCAGGCTCCAAGGCATGATACAACCAGGGCATGTGAGCGTGATCATAGGCACCGAACCTTACGAATTCCTATCCAAACAGTACCACATCCCCCAGGTCGTTGCCGGCTTCGAACCGCTCGATCTCATGATGGCGGTCTTCATGCTCGCGCGCCAGGTCCAGGAGGGCAGGGCGGAGGTCGAGAACGAGTACTCGAGGGTCGTGCACCGGGAAGGGAACCCGGACGCGCTCAAGGCGATGACAGACGTGTTCGAGCCATCGGAC
>DUKU01000190.1:16668-17534 GCA_013329135.1 Thermoplasmata archaeon | reverse complement strand
CTGGCGCTCGACACCAGCCTGCCCGGGCTCGAGCTGAGAGGGGCCACGGTCGTCAACGGCCTCGCGGACCTAGTTGTGTACGCAGACCCCATGTTCCCCAAGGTCCTGAGGAACCTCGCCGAGAACTCAGTCAAGCACGGCAAGGGGACCAAGAGGATATCTTACTCGTACCATGAGGTCCCAGACGGCCTCGTCATCACGGTCGAGGACGACGGCGGCGGCGTACCCTTGGACAAGAAGGCGAAGCTGTTCGACCGCGTCAGGGGCGAGAGCGGCAGGGTCGGCTACGGTCTCTACCTGTCCAGGGCCATCCTGAACATCACCGGGATCACGGTCAAGGAGACCGGGACCCTAGGCGTCGGTGCGCGGTTCGAGATACAGGTGCCGAAAGGGAAGTACCGCATCTCGAGGTCGTCCGCAAGGGACCAGAGAAAGTAGGGGTTTGAGGGGTTTCGCGGCTCACT
This sequence comes from Thermoplasmata archaeon, assembly GCA_013329135.1. Classification (GTDB taxonomy): domain Archaea; phylum Thermoplasmatota; class Thermoplasmata; order UBA10834; family UBA10834; genus UBA9653; species UBA9653 sp9653u. The sequence continues at coordinate 17,070 of DUKU01000190.1, read as the reverse complement.
TGTGCGGTATGCCGCCCTCCGCCTCCGACACGATCGCCCTCAGCTCCTTCCTGATGTCCTCCGACAGCGGTCCAGGCACGTGCGTCTTCAGGATCTCCTTGGCCCTGTCCCTCGCGTGGTCGACGGCGCTCTTCGAACCCGAGGCCTTCCACTCCTTGTACGTGCGTCCGTCGGTGACGACGGGCTGCCACATCTCCCTGAAGTGGTCCAGCGTGTGCTTCTTGCCCATGTAATGCCCCTCGTGCCCGACCTCCATGATCACGTCCATGGGAACGCTGAGGTCGTCCACAGGGAACCCCTTCAGCATGTCGGCCATCATCGTGAACATCTCGTGGTCTATCAGGAGCTGCTCGAACGACAGCACGGTCCAGTTCTCCAGCAGGCCCGGTCCAGATGTCATGT
>DUKU01000190.1:15208-16569 GCA_013329135.1 Thermoplasmata archaeon | reverse complement strand
GTCCAGATGTCATGTCCGCGCCGCTCAGGTACGCGATGAACGCGGAGAAGGCCTTCTCGTACCCCGCCTGCACGTCAGGCGCCTTCGAGCACGTGCCCCAGCCGCCGATGAAGATGGGTATCCCGTAACGTTTGGCCATCTGCACGTGCGCCGCCCTCACCATGTCCGCCGCTGGGAACAGCCCCTCGAACAAACCGCTCTGGACGTCCATGGCCATCGGCTCGCTCGAGTAGCACAGCGGGGACCCGGGGGCCGCGAGCTGCAAAACAGTCGCTAGAGCTATCACCTGCGCGTTCCCGAGGACCACGGCCCCGGCGACCGTCATGGGCGCAGTAGCACCGATCAGCGGCATCGCCATCAGCAGCGGCGGGCACCCGGCGCGGGAGAATTCGATAGCCGCGTCGGTCGTCATCCCGAGCACCATGGGTGATGTCGTGCACGTGAGGTTCGATATGATGGGCCTCTTCCTCAGCTCCTCCTCCCCGCCCACGACGGCCGAGGCCATCTTGATCTCGTAGACGGCCTCCTCCTTCTGGTATGTCGAGCCGGTCGTGAAGTGCTTCTCGCAGTTCTCCAACGCGGCCAGGTACTCGTGTACTGTGTGCGCGTGCTTCGGCACGTCCAAGGGCGTCACGAGCGGGTTGTACATGTGCATCATGGGCAGGCTGTCCACGATCCTCGCGGAGTCGGCGACGTCCTTGAGCGTCGACGGCCTCCTCTCGCCCGTCTCGAGGTCTATCGTCGCGAGCCCGACGCCGTCCGTGCACGCGTAGCAGTGCTCCCCATCCAGGACGAAGTCGTATGCAGGGTTGCGCGCGGCCATCTTGACGGGCCGCATGCACTTCCTCATGGACTCCTCGACCAGGTGCCCGGGTATCTTGCACACGTGCGTCTTCTCGTCCACCTCCGCGCCAGCCGCCTTGAGCAGCCTCCGGCCCTCCTCGCTGACGACCTTGATACCCATCCTTTCCAGGAGCTGCAGCGACTTGAGGTGGACCGCATCGGCGTCCTTCCGCTCCATCACCTCGAACCGCTTCATGCCGAACTTGCCTGGCCGGAACTTCGCATCCATGGATTCAGCCTCCCTTCCCGATGAGCTGCTTCGCCATGACGGTCGCGTTGTTCGCGTCCGAGGAATAGTGCGCCCCGATCTCCTTAGCCCACTCCTCGGTCACCGCGGCCCCCCCGATCAGCAGAGGCGCTTCGATGCTGGCATCCCTCAGCGCATTCACGACCTCCTTCTGCACATCGACGGTTGTGGTCATGAGCGACGAGGCTCCCAGGATGTCCGCGCCCATCTCCTTCGCGGCCGACACGAAGCTGTCCGTGGGCGCGTCCTTCCCGAGGTCGCGCACCTCGAA
>DUKU01000190.1:12198-14985 GCA_013329135.1 Thermoplasmata archaeon | reverse complement strand
CGAGAGCCTCTTCATCTCGGGCTCCAGTACCTGTATCGCGGAGCTCATGATCTCCGCGGCGTAGATCAGTTCGACGACGAACATCTCCTTCTTCGCGAATTTCTCGCCGACCTCGCGTATCCCCTTCGCGAGCCCGTTCTCGATCGCCTCCACAGGGTTCATGCCAGCAGCCAAGGCCTTCCTCGCGGCTTCGACTGCGACCTCCTGCTGCAACCCCTTCACTCCGTTCTCCAGCTCCGCCAAGATGGCGTCCTTGTCACTTGTCATGTCATTCCTCCTCTGGAACCTCAATCCCGGGCCAAGGGGCCCGGACCCGAACAGCATGCCGCACGTGTGGCGGCGAAACGTAATTGCCCGGCTATGGATCGCCGGATGCGGACGAGAAATCACTGAGCTGGCTTTCCGACCTGGAGCCCGGCCCCGAGGTGGAGCAGTAATCGGATGAGCACCTGGTCGACGGACGCCTCTCCTCTCTGGGGAAGAAGCTTGAGCGATGACCTGTGCGCCTCCGGCCTGTAGAATGTCATCATTGTCCGCTCACCCACTTCGACTGCCCCCTTGTCTTGAGGGCGGTGGCACGTGGCATATCGGACGTGGGATACTTAAGTCTCTTGGGACGCGTCGTCCCTCGAATCCCTCTCGGACCGTCACGAATCGTCGTCGAACTTCCCTTCGATCGCTCGCTCCACAGCCCTGATGTGCCGGAGTTCCGCGTTCCTGAGGATATTCACTGTGGACAGGATGGACCCGATATCGTCCGAGATCACCAGGCTCGCAGCCTCTGGTTCCGAGAGGATCCGACTCATCTCCGAATAGGCCTTGTGCGCGTCCTTCTCGAAGGCGAGTATGTCCTTCAGGATCTGGCCCTCGGCTTTGTCCCTCAGGTCCAAGTCCGACGGATGTTGCGCAGGATTCCAGCGCTCCCCATGGTGTCTGATCTTCGCGATCAGTCTTCGGAGCATCTGAGCGTGCGTCTCCGACTCGGAATAAAGTTTCAGCACGAGACTGGCCACATGCGGGTCCTTTGTGGCGATGTACCCTTCCCATTCCATCAGGGACTCGAAGGTGCTCTCGATCTCGAAGGCTCGTTGGAGATGCAGGAGGAACTGGTCCTCCAGTGTGACCTGACGTGGGTCGGTCATCGAGGAGGGAATCGGATTCGGGGATATTCATAGCTGTCGTATCAGACCGTTGCACGATGTGCGCGGACATCATCGCGGGCGCGTCCCAACGCATGAGTGGTCGTCCTGAGGACCGGTGCTTCCCCGAGAGCGCCATCGGACGAGAAGTGATTCAGAGAATTCCGCAAGCCTAAAGAACCGAAGGGCGCATGCCCCTCCGGCCCGGAGGAACGTTGGGCTGGAGGTGGCACCTATGGCGGTCGCCAGAGTGAGGTTCTTGAACAAGGAAGAAGAGGAGTTCGTGCACGCTACGAGCTTGAAGTGGCTCGAGAGGATCGGAGTGATGGTGAAGAGCCAGAAGGTGCTGGCCATGCTGGAGCAGGCGGGCGCATCGGTCGACCATGACAAAGGGGTCGCGAAGATATCCGAATCGATGGTGAAGGACGCCGTCGCGAAGGCGCCGAAGAAGATCCACCTGGGCGCCAGGGACCCGAAGAACGAGAAGGTCATCCCTGTCGAGACATGGCCTCTGATGACCACGACCGGGCTCGCGGTCTACACATACGACATCGACACGGGCGAGAGGAGGCCCACGGTGACGAAGGACCTCGCGAACTTCTCGCGCATGGCGGACGCGATGGACGCGGTCGATATCGTCTGGACCACTGTCACTGCGGGCGACGCTCCCCAGGACGCCCTCGCGCTGCACTCTCTCTGGACCACACTCAGGAACTGCACGAAGCACATACATGTCATACCCACGCCGAAGGACGCGGAGGAGGCCAGGAGGCTCGTCGACATCGGCGCCCTCGTCGCCGGCGGGCCCGAGCAGCTGAGGAAGAGGCCGCTGTTCTCGGTCATCAGCTGCCCCATCGCGCCGCTCGAGTTCGAGAAGGCGTCCATCGAGGGACAGGTCGAGTACTCGAAGGCCGGCATACCCGTCGTGTGCATGTCCATGTCCCTTTCGGGCATGTCATCGCCCGTGACGGCATGCGGCACTCTCGTGAATATCAACGCGGAGAACCTCGCGAGCCTCGTGATATCCCAGACCGCGGCCCCTGGTGCGCCGTTCGTGTACAGCTCCGAGTCGGCCCCGATAGACATGACCACGGGCGTCATGGACTACTCGTCCCACAACCTGCCCATGATCGCATCGGGCGCATCCCAGATGGCCAAGAGGTACGGTCTTCCCTCCCAGACGGGCAACTGGGGCATCGAGACCAAGGTCCCTGGGATCCAGGCGTGCTTCACAGAGTTGCTCACGACCGTCCTCGCGTCGATGTCCGGCTCGGACATGGTCGCGGGCGCGGGCAGCTGCGACGCAGCGAAGGGCGCGGCCCTCGAGCAGGTCGTCATCGACTCGTACCTGTGGATGGACTGCAGGAAGTACATGACCCGGTTCGAGATGAACGACACCGCCGCGGCCACCGATGTGGTCGAGGCCGTGGGCCACGGGAACACCTTCCTGAGGAACATGCACACGGTCCGGAACTTCAAGAAGGATATCATATTCAGGGACCAGGAGAAGAAGGGTTGGCAGGCTACGCTCTCCACGGCCATGGTGCCAGAGGCGAAGGCCATCGCGAAGAGGATACTCGCGGAGCACATGGTCCCGGACCTCGACCCTGAGGTCATCAAGAAGGGCGACGCGATCGTCGCGGCGCAC
>DUKU01000190.1:5925-12017 GCA_013329135.1 Thermoplasmata archaeon | reverse complement strand
TCCGGTGACGAGCGAAGGAGCATCTCCGAAGGGTCAGGCGCTCAACTCAGGCGCAGCCCCGTATGTCGTACGATACAAGGAGCGGATGCTGCAGCTCGAGTCGCAGCGGGCGCCCGTCATCGACCTCACGAGGAAGCGGCGGTTCCCTAGGCTCTCGGAGTTCCCATTCGCGTCCATATCAGTGCTCGTGATGCTGCTCTCGCTCTTCTCGCTCTCGATGTACCTGGGCGGCTGGACCTGGTCTTCTTGGACCTATGCGTTCTCATTGGGGATCGCCTTCCCGCTCGTCGCGATAGAGCTCAAGAGGAAGGCGGTCATAACCGGCGGCGCGCTGATATTGCTGGCGTTCACGGTCATCATAGACGCCGGCCTGCCGCAGTACTTCGGCTATTCGCCGTCCCATCTCTCCTGGTACGACCTCACGGCCCACTTCCTGGGCGCGATGCTCATGACACTGTTCCTCTGGTCCTTCATCTGCTGGACCCTGAGCCCATCGGGACCACCGAGGGAGAACGGCCGCAGGAAGTTCATCTTCGCCGTGACAACGATGCTGCTCGTCTCCGTCATGTTCGAGTTCGCCGAGTTCCTCACGGACATGTTCTTCGGCTGGGGCAACTTCCACCCGGGCGTCGACACGCTCGGAGATGTCATATTCGACATCGCGGGCGTCATGACCGCCGCGGTCCTGATATCCAGGCACAGGGTGAGCGCCATCAAGAGACCTTTCTGGTACGTGGAACACGTGAGCGCCTGAGATGCTTCAGACGCCTATCTCCCTGGGCACCTCGCGCGGGAACAGCTTGAAAGTGCAGTGGTCGTGACCCTGGGCCATGCACTTCTCCTCGACCGCGAGCATCGGCTTCCCGAAGGTCTTGAGCCCGACTGTCTCCATCACGTTCCCCAGGGGCAGGCACATCGGCGCCTCGCACTTCTCGAACGAGCGCGCGAACATCGAGGTCGTGTCGACGTTCGCCATCGCGCTCCTCTCGTCAAAGAACTTGACATCGTAAGTGCTGAGCCATCCCACTTCCGTGATCATGCCGAGCGCCGAGTCGAAGGTCCGGTCCGGCGTCCTCCCGGGCGGCATCTGCATGATCCTGTCGTGGAGGTCTCCCATGCCGGCGATCAGGTTGCTCAGGTGTGACTGCAGCTCCTCGTTCCCGCGGGCATACTTCATGACCGATATCGTGGACCAGATGCCCTCCTCGGCAGACACCCGCTCTGCGAAGTCGGCGTGCCTGGCGGGCTGGAGGCTCTCCGCCACGGGCTGGGCGTTGCCGCCTCCGAGGGGCTTCACCCGGTGCGCCGTCGCGGATTGGTTGTACTTCCCCTGCCTCCTGATATGGCCCTTCTCCTTGCCGAACTCGTACCTGCGCCTGACGATGTCCACGAGCTTGAGGTCCTCCGCCTGCTGGATGATGTGCCTCAGCTCTGCGCCGACCCATCCGACAGTGTCCAGGTGCCCGTGCTCCCCCACTTCGAGCCCGAGCTCGTACGCCGCCTTCGCCAGCTTGGCCTTCGCGAGGTCGTCCAGGTAGTCCTTCCGGTGAAGCATCACGGATCACCATGGTCTCCGAGGCTCAGTTGAGAGCGAACGCTCCCGTCAACGCCGGGACCAGGTCCTTCGCTAGCCCGTCCCCCTCGAGGTACTCCCTCAGCTGGAGGGCCAGCTCCATCCTCTTCGTCGCTGAATCCTCGAGGGCGATGTTGCTCACCATGACCGATATGAGCCTCGTGCTCTCGAATCCCAAAACACTTGTCCGCGAGAGCAGGTCTGAGAGCGCCTTCGCCTGGGCGCGGTCCAGCCGTCCCAAAGCCTCCGCCCTCTCGACGGCTCCTTTCGGATCGCCCGAGCCATTCCCTGAACGGGCCTTCCCGTTTCCATCGCCCACGTTTCTTCCGTGCGGAACCTTCCCCTTGATGCCCGCTGAGGGAGAGGTCTCTCGATGCCCACTGGATTCCCCGACCATGTTTACATCCCGTCCATCGCGTCGAACGCGTGGCCCGCCCGGTCCCCTCGGGCGGTTGGCTATCAACTATACTCCTGTTGGAGTACAAATATGTTGTCAGATGAGTGTCGACCCTCACGTGTAGTGTGAAGTTACGGCGAAGGAATAAATGCAATGATACGTTTCCCGGCACTTGTTATCACGTTTGATAGGATGTGAGTTGGGGGAAATGACGCAGATTGGGCAGAACGTACGGGACGACCGCGTCACGATCAAGATCGACCGGGCGTTGGGAGTTGTCATCGAGAGCAGGCTGAGGGCCCATCCGGAATGGGGCATCAACTCCATCTCGGAGTTCATCAGGAGGGCCATAGACAGGGAGCTGGAGTATCGGTCCCAGATGTCCGAGAAGAAGGTCCTGGGGCTGGAGATCACTCCTGCGGGTTCTCCAGCGGGCAACCGCGGCACAGGTCCTTGAACAGCTCGCGGTCGAACATCTGCTTCAGCCGTCCTGCGAGCATGTCGGCGTCCATCCTGCACTCCTTCGGGACGACGAGCGTGAGTTTGATGCATTGGCTGCAGGTCGTCAGGTTCTCCAGCAAACGGTGCTCTTCCAATCTCCCACTCCCAGATTGTAGAGGCTGGGCGGTGAAACCGCATGCGTGGATATAAACAAGTGCGCGCCCCGCACGCTCAGCGGACACTTTCGGACGTCTCGATCGCCTTCAGCACATCCTGGGCCTTGACCTTCTCAGGCATGTTCCTTGAGTCGGGGTCCTTCTCCGCGGCGTACTCCGCCGCCTTCCGCACGGCCATCTTGGACGGTCCTCCGAGCGCGTCCAGGGTGGTCGGCAGGCCGACCTTCTCGCACCAGGTCCTGACGGCCGAGACCTCGTCCGCGTGCCTCTTCTCGTAGACCATCTGGATGATTGTGCAGTACGCGACGATCTCCCCGTGCTCGCCCTTGACCTCTCCCGTCCTGGTGAGGCCGTTGTGGAGCGCGTGGGCGAGCGCGCAGCCCGTGTTCTCGAAAGCCATGGCGGACGAGAGCTTCACGGCCTCGATGACATCGTCCACATCGCGCGAGTGGATCCCGTTCTTCACGTCATGCACGGCCTTGAGTCCGTGCTCCATGAGGCCGTTGTAACACGCATCCGCGAGAGCCATCGCGGCGGTCGTCGGGGCCGGCCCGTCCTTCTTCTTCGCACGCGCCTTGGCGTATGCCTCGCTCTCGAACTTGGTCGACAGCGCGTCCCCCATGCCCCAGATCATGAACTTCGCCGGGGCCCTGCTCAGGACATCCGTGTCCTCGATCACCAGCACGGGGTTCCTGGGAAGGGTGAGAGCCTCGACGAACTTGTGGTCGCCCGTGTACACGATCGATTCAGCGCTCGTGTCAGCGTTCGTGGCGCATTGCGTCCCGATGATCACGGACGGGACCTTGATCCTGCACGCGACGGCCTTGGCCGTGTCCACGGCCTTCCCTCCCCCGACACCTACGACGAAGTGCGGGTTGGACTTCCTACCGGTATCGGCCAGCCTTGCGATGGCATCCATCGTGCACTCCTTGACGCCGGATTCCCAGAGGAGGATGTCGACACCGTTCGACTCGAGCGACTTCCTGATCCTGTCGCCCACTACCGAGAGGGCGGTGCTCCCGCCGATGACATACGCGCGGTTACCGAAGGCCTGGGCCTTCTGCCCCAGGTGGTAGATCGCTCCCCTGCCCTGCAGATAGAGCGAGGGGGTCACCATCTTCCTCACGTGTTCCATGCTATCCTCTCCCGTCATGAATGTCAGAAGCCTGTGACAGTACAGAGCCGGTAACGTCTATAAATGTTATAGGAGGGGGAGCCGATTCACTTGCGGCAGCCTTTCGGAGAGCTCAAGCCATGGAGAACCACAAGTGTCCAGCGTGTTCAGGCGACAGGGACATCAAGCGGAGCACGATGGCCGCGTACGACGCCCAGTGGAGCAGCCACGATGACGCGGCCGCGTCGGAGCGCAGGAAGCGGCTGGCCCCGATCGCCGATCCGCTCATCTCCATGGTGACGCCGCTCTCGGGCAAGGTCGTCGTGGACCTCGGCATGGGCACCGGCAGCCTCGCGTTCAGGGCCATGGAGCTCTCCCAGCCCGCGAGGATGGTCGGCGTGGACTTCTCGACGCCAGGCCTGCGCGTCGCGCGGGCAGTGTCCAGGCACTCGAAGTTCAAGGACACGGACGTCGAGCTGATCAAGGGCGACCTGGAGAAGCTCCCGCTCACGAGGCGGTCCGCGGATGTCGTCATCAGCCAAGCGACGATCAACCTCATCCCGGACAAGGCCGCGGTCTTCAGCGAGATATCCAGGATAGCCAAGTCGGGGGCGAGGGTCGCCATATCCGACGCCTTCAGGACCTCGAGGGGACGCGAGGACGGCTCGTGGGAACAGTGCATCGGGGGCGCCATCACCGTCACGGAGTTCTCGACCCACGCCCTCAACGCGGGCCTCATCATACTCGGCCAGTCGGACCTCACGCAGACCGTGAGGCAGCTCGTGTCGTCCAAGAGATGGGATTGGCCAGAGTTCATCGAGCACAACATGGACTACAGGGTGTTCATGATGATGAGGAGCTGAACGATCCCAGAAAAAAGGTTGGGGCGACCACGGCCCAGGTCCGCACTCGAAGAGGAGAGGCGATAAGGGAGACGATGGTGCATTGTCCCCGTCCCGTGGTCCGACCCTTCTTCCTTTGTGATGTCCGTCCTGATGTCGGCCGCTCGGTCAAGCGCCGTCGTGCTTCTGGTGGATGACGTTGCCGCACCTGGGGCACCTGTCCGCATCTGGACGCAGCTCAAGGCCGCAGATGCAGCACTTCTTGGACTCTTCCCCGACCCCCATCGTGACAGACCCTTGTAGTACTGTATGAGTACACGAGTACATCAATTTGCGGATTCCGAAGCCGTCACATTGCCGAAATCACGGGCATTTTCCTCGGACGGCCAATCCGTCCGTGGTTTCCTATATAAGTAGGAAGTCGATTATCACTGGGGATTTCGACGCCTAAGGACGAAAGGGTCACCATGAAGCTGGACAGACCTCTCTGGGAGAGTGTCCAGAAGCTCATAGACAACCATCCCGAATGGGGGATCTTGTCCGTGCCCGAGTTCGTCAGGCGCGCTATCGATTCTGAGATGAGGTCCCGGCGCGAGGCGGAGTCCAGCCGCGTGATCAACCTCCAGATAACCCCGGCCAAGGGCCGGAAGTCGTCGTGAGGGCAGGGTCATCCTCCGGGCGCGCTCCGAGGCGATGTCAGCACCGACACGGCGAAGAGCGCCGCGGTCGCGACGATCATCACCGGGACGACCGGCAGGAATCCTCCCGCGAGTGACGCTGGGAGCACCTTGAAGTAGAATCCCATGTACACCGCCTCGCCAGCGACTATTGACGACATGCAGCCCCACTTGTTCGCGCGCTTCCAGTACAGCGCGGCGACCGTCGTCGGGAACAGCACCGCGAGGCCGGTGAAGGTCGTCTTGGTGAGGGTCTCGAACAGGGTTTCGACCGAGGTGAGGGCTATCGCGAGGCTCATGAGCGCGAGCGCGACCACGAGTATCTTGCCCACGATGAACTCGTGCGTCTGGCTCGCGTCCCTCTTGATCCACTTCTTGTAGACATCCCTTGTGAGCATCGAGCTCAGGACCAGCAGCTGCGAGTCCGCGGTGGACATCAGCGCGGCGAACGCCCCCGCGAGCATGATGCCCAGGATCCAGCCTGGAGCGAACTCCCCGACCATCATGGGCAGTATCTGGTCCGGCTGCGAGCCCGTCAGGCCCGGGAACTGCAGGTTGCCCCAGGCGCCTATCAGGACCGGGCAGATGAATATGATGGCCGTGATGGGCGCGTACATGACCATCGAGAGCTTGATGGACCTCTCGTCCCTGGCACCGTAGAACCTCACGAACAGCTGCGGGAACATCGGGTCGCAGAACAGCCAGAGTAGCATGAAGCTCAGCCATATCTGCGGGGTGAAGTAGTCCAGGCCTCCGGGCCTGGACACGAGCTCGGGGAACTCCTCCGCGAGCCTGGTGTTCGCCTCGGTGAAGCCCCCGAGGCCCGCGGACACGATCCCCACGGCTGCCAGGAGCGTCACGAGCATCATGAC
>DUKU01000190.1:3325-5671 GCA_013329135.1 Thermoplasmata archaeon | reverse complement strand
CCGATCGCCTGCGTCGCGATGTACGGGAGCGTGAACACGACCATGACCGCGAGGAATATCATCCTCAGCGAGTCGGACCTGAACCTGTCGCCTATGAGCTCCGGGGGAGTGATGTACCCGTGCTCCTTCCCCAGCCTCCAGATCTGCCGGCCCAGGAAGAAGAAGGACAGGGCCATCAGCCCTGTCCCGAAGGCCATTATGCCGTAGTACGCGAGCCCGAACTTGTACGCTGCCCCGGCGAACCCGAAGAACGTGAACGCGCTGAAGTTCGTCGCCGCCATGGATATGAACAGCACCACCGGTCCGATGCTCCTCGACGCGACGAAGTAGTCCTCCGAGGTCCTCTTGGACCTCCTGTAGGCGTAGAACGCGATGGCGAGCATCGCACCGAGGTAGATAACGAAGAACGAGATGGCGATCATGTCCATCACGCCTCACCCCCGCCGTCCGTCCAGTAGTATCTGGCGAAGAGGAGGTACAGTGCGAACAGGGCCGCCTCGAGCACGAGTATGTACGTGACGATGTACGGCAGCCCGAACAGGGTAGGCCAGGACCAGTCCCATGCCCACACGTCGATCGACAGCACGAAGAGCAGCGAGAACGCCGCCGCCCAGAACCACTTGTTCTTCAGTACGCGAACCATCCGACAGCCTCCGGATCATCCGCGTTTCCTGGATTGCGAGGCTGGAAACGGAGAAACAATGCCTCGGCCGGGTGAATAGACGAGGGGATTATGAACCTTTCCAGGTGGAGGCCCGGAGCCCCTTCAAGACACATCCCCTTTTTCGAATACTGCAGGAATCATACTCGAATCGGATGGACTTTTATAGTGAAATGCGTTTGAGAGTCACATATCGAGCACACAGTCCTCGTATGATTCGATGCAAGCAAGCAAATACCACGCGAGGAATAGCGATGGGAGGGGAGAGAACATGGCGAGGACAGACGATATCAAGGTCAAGTCCGTGATGACGACGTCGCCCGTGACCGTCGAGGTGGACGACACGGTCTCTGACGCGATTGCGATGATCAGGAGGCACAGGGTGAAGGAGCTACCCGTGCTGTCCAAGGGCGTCCCGGTCGGGCTCGTGAGCTACACATCTTTCATCGAGCGCAGGAGCGTACCAATCAACGCCAAGGTCTCGTCCATCATGCTGCCAGTGTCGAAGCTGAAGGAGGACGACAGCGTCCTGGATGCCGCTGAGCTTCTGGTCGCCTCCGGCATCAGGGGCGCCCCGGTCATGCGCGGGAACAGGCTCGTCGGGTTCGTGTCGCGCACAGACCTCATCCGGCTCATGCCCAGCATATCCGAGATGAGGCGCCTGACTGTCAGAGACATCATGACCTCGGAGCCGCAGTCCGTCACTCCAGACGAGTTCATCAGCAGGGCCCAGGTCGTCATGGAGGGCCTCAACGAGAAGGCCCTCCCTGTCATCGGCGACGGGGGCAGGTTGGTCGGGGTCGTGGGCATGACCGAGGTCATGGACACCATCTGGTCCCCGAAGGGGGACACGCCCCAGCGGAGCCCCAGACCTCCTCGGAAGGTCTTCGACGGCAGGACCAGGACGCAGATAACGGTCGGCGGCATCATGACAAGGAACGTCGTGAGCGTGTCCCCGGACGAGACCCTCGGACGAGTCGTGGACCTGATGCTGGACCGCGGCCTGTCCACGCTGTTCGTCACCGAGGACGAGAGGCTCGTGGGCGTGGTCGACCAGTCGGACCTCATGGCGCAGCTCCTGAGCCTGAGGCCCAGGGACCAGGTGTTCGTCCAGATATCCGGCATGACGATACACGAGCCCGATGTTTTGGACGGCCTCTACTCACTGATAGGTAAGGCCATGAAGAGGGTCGCGAAGATGGACCGGCCGAGGGTGTTCTACCTCCACGTCACTACCTACGACACCGAGGGCCTCGCGAGCAAGTTCAGCCTCAGGGTGAGATTGAACACTGACGGGGCGATGTACTATGTCAAGGGCGCTGGCTGGGACCTGTACAAGGCCATGTCCGACGTGTTGGAGGCCCTCGAGACGAAGGTCAGGCGGGAGAAGGAGAAGTCCCTGGACAGGAGGAAGGGACGATGACGGCCCCGACACCACCGGTGAAAAAGATATCAACTCCTTGGTCCGTTCAAGGGCCGTTCAAGAACGCTGAGAGCCTGGAGAGGAGGATTGGAGAAATGCCAATATCAGAGCATGTCGGCAAGGCTGACTGGAAGACTGAGAAGCACGTGCCGGTGATCGAGTGCCCGGATAAGATCGCGCCCGACCAGATATTCGATGTCACCGTCATGATCGGCAAGGAGATCGCGCACCCGAACACGACCGCCCACCACATCAGGTGGAT
>DUKU01000190.1:1490-3116 GCA_013329135.1 Thermoplasmata archaeon | reverse complement strand
GAGTTCACCGCCCACGGCGAGGGCGCCCAGGGCGTCGACACGAGCACGATATACACGCACCACAAGGCGACCGTGTCCATGAAGACCCAGAAGCCAGGTACCCTTTACGCGGTCTCATTGTGCAACATCCACGGGCTGTGGGAGAGCGAGAAGAAGTTGTTGGTCGGCTGAGGCCGCAAACCCTTGCAGAGGCCTGCGCAAGAGTTCTTGCAGGACGGATCGGTGGGCACATTGATAGTGCCCGCCGAGACCACCTCCATCCACTACTGGCGGCTGCGGACATCGTGTCCGTCGTCTGGCACGTGCTTCCGGTGAACAACGATCATGAGCCCATTGGAATCACACTACATCCGTTGGCAAGTTTCTTAAGCGCGGATGGCATACATTCGTACGAGACGGCGGAACGGGCGATGACCCCTCTAGGAGGACTCCGAGACCGTTCCCAAGGTCTCATATTTATTCTGTTCCGAGTGGCTTGACACCGCTCACGTTCCTCGCACCGAGGCGATGAATGACCCGTTTCATGACGATGTCGAGAGCGTATCCATTCTCATTGCGACTGATGTAGTCCCTCAGGGTGCCGGCCACCAAGTCCGCGAACTGGAGGCCTAGCACTCTCCTGCTGTCCCCGTATTCCACCTGGCAGGTCGTCAGGGGAGGCATGAGGAGTCTTTCCAGGCTCCGTCCGAAGTATGATTCCACCCCGGGTTTCCAGTTCGCCCCGTCCAGGACGACGCCGAGTTCCATCTCCTGTCCGTATCGGAGCGCTGGACCGAGGAGCGAGCTGATGGCCCTGGCCCTGATAAGGTTTCCGAGGTCGGGATTCAGTCTGTCTGGTTGCATCTTTTCGCGGATGAGGCACGCCTCGCTCCGCCGGTCAATGACTGCCGTGGTGAACCCAATCCCCTGGGAGGCGAGCCGGACGTCCCTGCCAGATATCGTGTCGTCCCTGCCCGCTTCCATGAGTCCGACCCTGATCAAGTCACTAGCATGTCTTCCCGCCCCATGTGAATACCGTATCTCCTCCACTCGGTGTCCGACGAGCCCTCGGAGGAAGTCCTTCATGCTGAGGACCGTTGGCCGAAGAGCCTTCGGTATCCCGATCGTAGGCTTCGGAGCGCACCAGACAGCGCCCGCGAAGAACGGGGAGTTCGGATCCCCAGGTATCATGCTCTCGTCGATGAAAACGTAGAGTCTCGGCAATGGTCAAAGCAGCTAGCTTGGCTGATTTAATCCTGTCCAATGCATGCAGCGTCGTCAGCATGGCAGTGGGGCTCGCGGTACCGCCCAGGCGCGTTCCAGCACGACGTGATGCTGATATTCTGCGACCTTGTGAGCGGCGCATGGCCGGAGTCGAATGGAACGAATCGATTGTACAGGATGTCCGAGTGACCATCACCCGACGTCTGACAGAATCTGATTCGAATGACCTCTGTCGAGCCATCATTTAAAGTACGGCCCGAGTTGATTCCTCCGCGGAAAGATGGTGCGACCGGTTCTTCCAGCAGAAGTGGAGAAGGATTTGCACGCCTGCCTCCAGTGCGGTTACTGCAACTTTGTATGCCCCATCCAGCTAAACCCCGACCGAGGCTTCGAATCGTACAGGGTCAGGGGCAAGATGTACCA
>DUKU01000190.1:833-1266 GCA_013329135.1 Thermoplasmata archaeon | reverse complement strand
AAGTTCAACGACCGCTGGGAACAGGTCAAGGAATGGTTCGTGAAGAACGGAGTCGGACCCCTGGACCGGCACAGGACGCTCAGGACTAGGGTCATCGCGAAGCACAACCCGTACGACGAGCCCCACGAGGCCAGAGACGCGTGGGTCCCGAAGACCGCCAAGAGGTCCAAGGACCCCGAGGTCCTCTACTTCACTGGGTGCACGGCGAGCTACAGGCAGCAGAAGATCGCCCAGGACGCACTCAGGGTGCTCGAGGCCGCGGGCATAGAGTACGATGTCCTGGGCAAGGACGAGTGGTGCTGCGGCTCTCCCCTTATCAGGACGGGCCAGACGGACATCGTCACGGACGAGAAGGACGGGCTCGTGAAGCACAACCTGAACGAGATCGAGAAGCGCGGCGTGAGGAAGGTCGTCACGGCGTGCGCGGGCTGTT
>DUKU01000190.1:0-775 GCA_013329135.1 Thermoplasmata archaeon | reverse complement strand
GTCGTCACAGCGTGCGCGGGCTGTTTCATGACCCTGAGCCACAACTACCCCATGTACACTGGCAAGCTGGACTTCGAGCTCATGCACATGACCCAGTTCATCGACGAGCTCATCAGGGACAAGAAGCTCGAACTGAAGAGGCCGCTCCCCAAGAAGGTCGCGTACCACGACCCGTGCCACATAGGCAGGCACTTCGGCATATTCGAGGAGCCGAGGCGGATATTGAACGCCTTCCCGGGGTCGCAGTACCTCGAGCTGCCCAGGAACAGGCGCGACTCCCAGTGCTGCGGCGCTGGCGGAGGGTACAAGATACAGTTCAACGACCGCGCGGAGTACATCGCGTCGCTGAGGGTCCAGGAAGCCAAGGACACGGGCGCCGAGATGCTGGTGTCAGCGTGCCCGTTCTGCGTCACGAACCTCACCGGCGGCGCTAAGACGGCAGGTATAGACATGCCAGTGGCGGAGCTCGTCTCGCTCGTTGCGGACAGCGTCCAGTGAACGTCCCTGGAAGCCTTTTAATCGTGGCTAGGCCATCTTCGCACCGTTCGAGATGCGTTCCCTCCCGCTGTTCAGGTTCAACAGGCGTGCGCGGTCCACTAGCTGGGGGATAGCCCTGTGCACGATGTTCATAGTGGCCAGCTTCTCCATCGCGGCGGGGCTCAGGACGTCTATGGACACGCTCGCGGACAACTTCGCGTCGGAGTACTCGCTGGTATCATATCCCGGCGACTCGGGCATGGACTTCTTCCAGACATCGTCGCTCGGGTCCGCTGAG
>DUKU01000087.1:4071-5491 GCA_013329135.1 Thermoplasmata archaeon | reverse complement strand
CCTTCTTGGCGAAGTCCACGACGGGGTTGTGTCTCTCGACGAAGCCCCCAGCGAGGACGACTCCCTGTTTCTCCGCGAGCTTCACCAGTTCCACCAGGTCCGATGAGACGCCGGTCATGGGCTTCTCGAGCAGCACGTGCTTCCCGGCATTCATGGCGTCCGTGGCGACCTTCTTGTGGGTCGTCGTCGGCGTGACTATGACGACCGCATCCACATCCTCCTTCAGGAGCTCCTTGTAGTCCGTGGAACTGCTGACAGAATACTTGTCCGCGACCTTCTTCGCGGCCTCCGACGAAATATCGGAGACGCCTGCGAGCATACCCATGTCCGCCAGTATCCTCGCGTGGTTCTGGCCCATCGAGCCCACGCCGATCACGCCTATGCGCATGGGTGCGGAATCCCTGTCGCCGGTAAATAACCCTTGGGTGGGGCCATCGTCAAAACCTTATTACCTCCGAGCGATACGTGCCCAGGTCGATTGCATGAAGAAGAAACTCATGGACATACTGGCATGCCCGGTCTGCAAGCATCACCCCCTCGAACTCACGGTCACGAAGGAGGACGACAAGGAGGTCCTGTCCGGGACCATCAGGTGCCCGAAGTGCGCCGTCGACTACCCGATCGAGGACGGCATTCCGAACATGCTCCCGCCAGGGACCTGATCAGTCCGCGCTCGGGGGCTTCGACTCCAGTATCCACTTGAGCATGTCGAGGCTCTTGCCCCAGGCATCCTCTATCGATCTTGAAAGCGCCAGTTTCTCGTCCTCGCGGATGTTCATCGTCGCGGGCATCTCGAACTCGAAGTCCAGCGTGATGAGCACCTTCCCGCCTATGTCCTTGAAGCCCCAGGTGGTCTTCGTCCTGATGCCCTGGCTGGACTTGAACACGACCCGCTCGTTCTTCAGGAAGTCCACGATGTCCAGGGTGGTCTTCATCTGGACCTTGTTCCCGAGGAGCATCGTGAGGTCCAGGGAGGTCCCCGGACCGTACTGGACAAGGCTCGTCGCTTCGATGTCTACGAACATGGGGATGTAGTTCGAGAAGTTCCTCCACTCGGCGACGTATTCGAACGCGTCATCTACACGGGAGGTTACGGAGGCCCTTCGCTTTATCGCAGGCATCGGTCGATTTAGGAACATCCGCAGAGTATTTAGCGATTCTGCATTTGCAGCGCGAGTGCGGCGAGAGATGGACCCGCGCACAGGCGCCAGGGCAAAGTACAGAAAGGAACGTTCTGGCACTGGCTGGATGCAACACATTGATATCGGGGAGGCCCTGTTCCCGTTAAGTCGCGTGTGGAACGCACGGACAGGTGAGCTAAAATGAAGGTGCTCGTCGCGGACGAGATATCAAAGAGCGGCGTGGAGATGCTGAAGGCCCAGGGCTACAAGGTAGATGTCAAGCTCGGGCTCAAGGAGGA
>DUKU01000087.1:0-3859 GCA_013329135.1 Thermoplasmata archaeon | reverse complement strand
GGCAGGGCCGGCATCGGAGTGGACAACATCGACGTGGCAGCTGCCACGGAGAGGGGCATACTCGTCATGAACGCCCCGTCCGGGAACGTCATCTCAACCGCGGAGCTCACCATCGGACTCCTGTTCTCACTCGCGAGGAAGATACCGCAGGCCGATGCATCGACCAAGAAGGGCGAGTGGAAGAGGAAGGAACTCAAAGGGCTCCAGATAGCCGGCAAGACCCTGGGCATAGTGGGCCTGGGCAGGGTCGGGGCCGAGGTGGCCAAGCGCGCATCCGTGCTCGGCATGAAGGTCATCGCATACGACCCGCTCGTGTCCCCCGAGGTCGGAATCAGGCTCCATGTGAGACTCGTCACGATCGATCGGCTCCTGGAGGAGTCGGACTTCGTCACTGTGCACACGCCCCTGACGCCACAGACGAAGGATATGATCGGCAAGTCAGAACTCTCGCGGATGAAGAAGAGCGCCATGATCGTCAACTGCGCCAGAGGAGGCGTGGTGAACGAGGACGCCCTCTACGATGCGCTGTCAGAGGGGAGGATCGCGGGCGCGGCGGTCGATGTGTTCAACGAGGAGCCTCCGAAGGGCTCGAAGCTCCTGACGCTGGACAGCATCGTGCTCACGCCACACCTGGGCGCGACCACGAAGGAGGCACAGGAGGATGTCGGCTCCGAGATAGCCGAGCAGGTCATCGCGTACCTCAGGGACAACATCATCAGGAACGCGGTCAACCTCCCGGCGAAGCTCGACCCGGAGATAGTGCCCTACATGCCGCTCGCGGAGAAGCTCGGCACGTTCGTATGCCAGCTCGGTAAGTGCGGCACTGGCAAGGTCGAGGTCTCGTGCAGGGGCGAGCTCGCGCAGAAGGATGTTCGGATCATAGCCGCCTCCGTCGTCACAGGCCTGCTCAAGCCCATCTCGGAGGAGTTCACGGTCAACTACATCAACGCCCTCTCGTTCGCGAAGGCCAGGGGGATAGAGATAGTCTCGTCCACATCCGAGGACGCGGGCCCGTACAAGAACCTCATCAGGGTCACGATGCACACGGACGGCATCACGGTCTCCGTCGCCGGTTCCCTCATGCCCGACAAGGGCCCGAGGTTCGTCGAGATAGACGGCAACATGGTGGACATCGTCCCCGAGGGCGACCTGCTCCTGATATCACACATGGACAAGCCAGGGATGATAGGGAAGGTCGGCACGGTCCTCGGCGACAACGACGTCAACATCGCCAGCATGGAGGTCGCGAGGAGCCAGACACGCGGGCCGGCGGTCATGATACTCGAGATAGACGACCAGATACCGCCCGAGGTCATGGACAAGGTCAGGGCCATCCCGGACCTGAAGTCTGCGACGTACGTGAGACTTTAAGGGTGCGTAGCACCATCGCAGACACGCCCCACGAGGGGACGGGGTGAGACTGTAGCCACGCTCAGGATAGAGATACGCGAGGCGCGCATAGGGGACCTCGGAGATGTCATCGACCTCTGGGAGATGATGATAGAGCACCACACCAGGCTGTCCCCTCACTTCACGTTGTCCGAGGACGGCAAGGAGAAGTACTCCAAGTATCTCGCGAGGAAGTTCTCAGAGAAGAGCACCAAGCTACTCGTGGCCGTCCAGAACGGGAGGATGGTCGGGTTCATGCTGTGTCTCCTTGCACCGAACGCCCCCGTGTTCAAGGAGAGGACCATCGGCGTCGTCTCCGATGTGTACGTGCGCCCGGAGTACCGCAAGCGGGGCGTGACCAAGGAGATGCTCAAGGTCGCCCTCAGATGGTTCCACAGGAACAAGGTCACGACCGTCCAGCTCAACGTCGCCGCGGCGAACCTCGAGGCGAGGTCCGCCTGGGGCCAGCTGGGCTTCAAACCTCACATGATGATGAAGCGGCTGGACCTCGAGAAGTACCCGGCGACCAGCATGCTGTCCGAGGAGCCAAGGATCATCAGGAAGAAGGTCGTGAAGCGGGTTCAGAAAGTGAGGAAAAGGAAGTAGTTTGGAGGGGGGCGCTCACATGCCCTCGAAGGCCTTCTTGAGCCTGGTCATGCCCTCTTCGATGTTCTTCTTGTTCGTGGCGTAGGATATGCGCAAGTGCTGCGCGCCAGCGCCGCCGAACGAGGCGCCGCCCGTGAGCGCCACCTCGGCCTTGTCCATGAGATAGAGGGCCATCGCCTCGGAGTCCATCTTGCTCTCGTACCTCGGGAACACGTAGAACGCGCCCTTGGGCTTGTCACAGTGCAGCTGGGGTATCTCCTTCATCAATCTCATGACGAGGTCCCTGCGCTCGCTGAACTCCTTCACCATTTCCTTGACGCAGTCCTGCGGACCGGTCAGCGCCGCGAGCCCGCCGTACTGGGCGAACGTCGTCGCGTGCGTGATCGAGTGCTGCTGGACCTTGTTGACCGCCTTGAACAACGGCTTCGGCGCGACGAGCCAGCCGAGCCTCCAGCCGGTCATGGCGTAGGTCTTAGAGAAGCCGTTCACCGTGATCGTCCTGTCGAACATCCCGGGCTCGGCTGCGATGGAGTAGTGCTTCAGACCATCGAACATGATGTTCTCGTAGACCTCGTCAGAGAGCACCACGAGGTCGTGGTCCTTCGCGAGGTCCGCGAGTCCCTTGATGTCAGCCTTGGTCGCGACGGAGCCACATGGGTTCGATGGCGAGTTGATCAGTATCATCTTCGTCTTTGGCGTGATGAGCTCGGCGACGGTCTCTGGCAGCAGCCTGAACTCAGACTCTTCCCGGGTGGTCGCCGGCACGGCCTTGCCTCCGGCCAGCGCGACGCAAGGCTCGTAAGTGACCCATGCGGGGTCCGGCATGATTACCTCCTCGCCGGGGTTCACGGTCGCCATGATGGTCTCGAATATCGCCTGCTTCGTGGGTGTCACCAGGACGTTGGACGCATCGCAAGGTATCCCGCTGCCATCCTTGCTCCTCTTCGCGATGGCTTCTCTGAGCGCGGGCAGGCCTGGTGCGTCCAGGTACCGCGTCTTGCCTTCGTCCAACGCCTTCTTCGCCGCCTCCACTATGTGCTTCGGCGTGTCGAAGTCCGGCTCTCCGACGGTGAAGGATATGATCTTCTTCCCCTCGGCCTTCTTCTGGCCGGCGATCTCCTTCATCTTCATCGTGCCGGAGTCCTTCACATTCTTGATGCGGTCTGCGATCATGGTCCTCGCCAGGAGAGGGTCAGGAATACCCGCAATATAAACCATTGGTGTTCTAGTTTCGTCATCGCGCCGATTTTTCGTCCAGAATACGCAAACGCTATTATCCGGCTAAGGCGTTCGAACAGACCATGAGGCTCAGGACCGGAAAGCTGCCCCCGGAGCTCCTCAAGAGGATGCTCAAGCACACGGGAGCGCCCGACCAAAGGGTGCTCCTCGGGCCGAAGGTCGGTGAGGACGCCGCCCTGGTCAAGCTCGGGCCCTACACGCTCGTCCTCAAGACGGACCCGGTCACCTACGCCTCGGACATGATCGGATGGTACGCGGTCAACGTGAACGCGAACGATGTGGCGACCAGGGGCGCTGAGCCCGCCTGGTTCCAGGCCGCTGTTCTCCTTCCGGAAGGATCGGACGAAGCGCTCGTCGAGGACATATTCAAGCAGATATCCAAGGCCGCGAAGTCCCTGGGCATCGCCGTCACAGGAGGGCACACGGAGGTCACGCCAGGCATAGACCGACCCATCGTGGTAGGTGACATGCACGGCGTGCTCGTCGGAAGCACTCCCGTGCTCACATCAGCTGCCGAGGCAGGGGATGCGCTGGTACTGACGAAGGGCGCGGGGATAGAAGGCACCGCGCTCATCGCGAGGGAGAAGAGGAAGGACCTGCTGGAAGTGTTCGACCGGCGGTTCGT
>DUKU01000068.1:20729-21667 GCA_013329135.1 Thermoplasmata archaeon | reverse complement strand
ACCTCCTCAACTTCTTCGCATGGGCCTGGAGATGGCTGGTCTTTCAGTTGTTCACCGTGCTCGCCATCATTGTGGTCGCGGCATCTGTCGGACGAGAGGGCCTGCCCCTTCTGCTGGTCACCGTGCTCATCGGTTCAGTGTACTTCCTGTTGTGGTATGTCCTAATCCGCAACTACAGGGCGAAAGGTAGCCCCACCCACTTCGGCGGCGGCGGCCCTCCTGTCCACCCTTGAGGATGCACTAGAGTGCGCTCATCGTCTGGCATCAGCGACCCCATGGTCACCTTTTTCTATGCATACCGACATTGAGCCCGGGGGAGCAAAGTGCTGGTAGGCATAGTAGGCAAGCCCAATGTAGGCAAGTCGACCTTCTTCACGGCCCTGACGCTAGCGACGGCGCAGATAGCCTCGTATCCATTCACCACGATACAGCCGAACAAGGGCGTCGGCTATGTGCGCAGCCCGTGCCCGCACACGGGGTTCGGCAAGCCGTGCACACCCAACAACTCGCTGTGCGAGGACGGCACCCGGTTCGTGCCGATCGAGGTCCTCGACGTGGCGGGGCTCGTGCCTGACGCGCATGCCGGGAGGGGTCTTGGGAACAAGTTCCTGGACGACCTGAGGCAGGCGGATGCGTTCATACACGTCGTCGACGCGAGCGGGGGTACCGATTTCGAGGGCAACCCCGTAGGAGTGGGCACGCACGACCCCACGCTTGACGTGACCTTCCTCGAGAGGGAGCTCACCTACTGGCTGTACGGGCTACTCGAGAAGAACTTCGCCAAGATGGCGAAGCAGTCCAAGCTGACCGGGACGAAGCTCGAGAAGATGCTGCACGAGAAGCTCACGGGCCTGTCAGTCACGGAGTCCCAGATCCTCGCGTCGTTCAGGCACGCTGCTCTGGACCCGGACCCGACGCAGTGGAGAGAGCCCGAGCTG
>DUKU01000068.1:14584-20663 GCA_013329135.1 Thermoplasmata archaeon | reverse complement strand
AGCCCGAGCTGCTCAGGTACTGTTCGTCCCTTCAGAAGATCAGCAAGCCGATGATCATCGCGGCCAACAAGGCGGACATCGCGCCTCCGGAGAACCTCGAGCGGCTCAAGTCGACGGGCCATCCTGTCATCGCGACGAGCGCGGAGTACGAGCTCGCCCTCAGACGCGCCTCCAAGGCCAACCTCGTGTCTTACATCCCGGGCAGCGGGGCGTTCGAGGTCACAGACAAGTCAAAACTCAACGCGAGCCAGCTCGCAGCCCTCGACAAGATGTCCTCGTGGCTCAAGGTGCACACGAGCACCGGCGTGCAGTCGATCCTGGAGGATGTCGTGTTCAAGGTGCTCGATCTGATGGTCGTGTACCCGGTCGAGGACGAGCACAAGTGGGCGGACAAGCAGGGCAGGATACTCCCGGACGCCTACCTGATGCGCAGGGGCAGCAACGCCAGGGACCTCGCGTTCAAGGTACACTCGGACCTGGGCGACAACTTCATCAGGGCGATAGACGGAAGGACCCACATGGTGATAGGCCACGACCACGTCCTCAAGCCAGGGGACGTCATCAAGATCGTAGCGAAGGCATGATGCGGATGGGACAGTGGGACGTCAGGCTGATAGGTGTAACCTACTCGAAGGTAGAGGGCGACCTCGCGCTCCATCTATACGGGAAGACGGAGGACGGGAAGTCCGTCGCGGTCAAGTACACGGGGTTCGAGCCTTACTTCTTCGTGCTCGAGCCGTCCGAGGAGGTCCTCGGGATACTCGGCGACGACCCGAGGGTCGTCAGGATGGAGGACCGCGAGCTGCTCTTCAAGGGGGAGAAGAAGAGGGCGAAGCGGGTCGTGGTGACATATCCGTGGCTCGTGCCCGACATCAGGGGCCAGGTCATACAGAAGACCACGGTCCTCGCCGCGGACATACCGTTCCACTTCAGGTTCCTCTACGACAACGACCTCGGCTCATGCGTCCGCGTTTTCGGGGAGCAGTTCGAGGACGCGCGATACAGGACGGACGTCGTCGTCAGGGCCGAGCGGTTCGAGACGATCAAGCCCTTCAGGCCGAGCCTGAGAACGATGAGCTTCGATATCGAGACCAGCCTGAAGGCGCCCAGGATATTCACCATATGCTGCGTCGTCAAGGACGGGGACAAGGTAGACAGCAGGAGCTTCGAGGGGGACGAGGCCCAGATGATCAAGGCCTTCTCCGAGTACATAATCGAGTCCGACCCCGATGTGATAACCGGCTACAACATAGACGGGTTCGACATCCCGCAGATCATGCAGCGCGTGTCCGCGCTCAAGCTGCCCGAGCTGGCCTGGGGCAGGTTCCCGGGGACGATACAGCAGTACAACAAGCGGTTCTGGTGGTGCGAGGGCAGGGTCATCATAGATGCGTGGTGGGCCGTGAAGAAGGTCATGAAGCCGAAGCAGGAGACCTTGAACGCGGTCTCCAAGCTCCTCCTGGGCGAGGAGAAGCACGACGTGGACCCGAAGAAGATGGACGATGAGTGGGCCGCGGACAAGGTCAAGGTCATGAAATACTGCACCCACGACGCCCACCTGGCGCTCAGGGTGCTGGAGAAGATCGCCATGCTCAACAGGAGCATGGACCTGGCGGCCGTGTCGAAGCTGCCCCTGGACGATGTAGTCAACGGGACGACATCCCAGCTCATCGATTCGATACTCATCAGGCTCGCGGACAGGAACAATGTCGCGGTCCCGATGACCTCGAGGAACTATGAGGACACCGAGGCGATCGAGGGAGGATATGTGCACGACATCAAGTCGGGCCTCCACCACTGGGTCCTCACGCTGGACTTCAGGAGCATGTACCCGAGCACCATCATATCGAAGAACATCTGCTTCACGACCCTTCACCCAGATGGTACGATCGTGTCGCCCTCGGGCGCTAGGTTCCTAGATAGGTCGGTCAGGGTCGGCCTGCTGCCCGGCATACTCGAGGACCTGATGAGGGAGAGGGCGGCGACCAAGAAGGCCATGAGGGACGCGAAGACGCCGGACGAGGCGGACTACTACAACGGCCTCCAGGAGGCCATCAAGATACTCATGAACTCGTTCTACGGTGTGCTCGCGTCCTCGTTCTACAGGTTCACGGACCCGAGCATTGGCGCGAGCATCACCTCCTTCGCCAGGGAGGCGACCAAGGACCTGATCAGGAAGTTGGAGTCGGAGGGTCTCGAGGTCATCTACTCCGATACAGACTCGGTCTTCTTCCTCTCGCCGCACAAGGAGCTCGATGCGTCCGTGAAGTTCGGTCTGCAGATCGCCGAGCGGTTCTCCAAGGATGGCATGGTGCTCGAGTTCGAGAAGATCATGGAGCCGTTCTTCTCCCATGGCATGAAGAAGAGGTATGTGGGCCGCATGGTCTGGCCCAGGAAGGAGCTCGTGGTCCGCGGGTACGAGATGCGTCGGACCGACTCCTTCGACCTGCAGAGCGAGACGCTCCAGTCCGTGTTCGAGAAGATACTGGACGACGACATGGAGGGCGCGGTCGCGCTCACGCGGGCCGTCATAGAGAACCTGCTGACCGGCAACGTGGACCCGTCGAGGCTCGTGATATCACGCACGGTTAGGAACTTCGACGACTACAAGGCCAGCGACCGCATGGTGAACGTGCGGGCCGCGAAGAAGCTCCAGGAGATGGGGTACGAGTTCCAGCCGGGCATGAAGGTCTCGTGGGTCGTCACGGACGGCAAGAGGTCCCCGAACGAGGTGGAGCCCTGGGTCGAGGGTAGGGAGTTCAAGGCCAAACCCGATTACAGATACTACGCGACGAGGCTGGCGGCCACGATCTCCAGGGTGACGGACTCCTTCGGGTGGGACCAGAAGTCACTCGTGACAGGGGCGCAGCAGGTCACGTTCAAGGACAACGACTTCGAGAACAAGAGAGCCGCGAAGGTCGCGGCGCAGCCGAAGAAGACGGACAAGAAGCTCAACCTTGACGATTTCATGTGAGCCTGTTCGTGCCCGAGAAGGAACCCTTTTTCGAGAAGGATGGGAAGGTGTTTCGGCGGAGGCATGGATCACACCAGCCCCCGCGGATTGTTCATCGGCGGTCCTCAGCGTATCTCGGAGTGCAGGCCGATCTTCGTGCCCTCGGACGCGCCGAGTTTCTGAAGGTCTGCCTTGCTCAGGAGGATGCCCCTGTGAGCGGCCTCGGCCTTCTCGACCTTGACCTCCAAGGACTTGCCGCCGAACGACAGTCGTGCGGCCTGGCCCGACTTCAGGTCGAGGGACCTGAGCATGCCCTCGGGGATGCGCGCCACGCCCGGAGACAGTTCTGCGTTCACCTTCGCGCTCAACCTCTTGGTCGAGGCGTATGCGGACGAGAGCGTCGAGTCCTCGCGCTTCAGTTCCTTGGCGACGGTCCTTCTGAGGTCCGCTGTCGGCATGCCCTCGGCCGGCTTCACCCTGTCAGCGACCCTCTTCGCGACCTCAGCCGACGCGCCGGTCAGCTTGATCGATTGTTCGAGCTTCGCCTTGCTGAATTCCTCCAGCTTTCCGCCTTCCTTCTGTATTTTCACCATATGCCCAACATCCTTTGGGGAGACTCCGACGAATCAGCGTTCACGGGCATCTTAATGCTTCTGCGGTGGTTTCCATTTCCGATTATGATGCTGTGGCCATCGACTTGGCACCTTCCCGGAGAGATGGACCGGACGTTCGGGTATGTAGACGCCCGTGGATGCCATGGTCCCGCTCATGGTCGAGCCAGAACCTGACCGATGCGGGACTCGAGCAAGGCCCAGACGGGCGTCAGGAAGAGGCTCGAGGAGCTCTCCGAGACGGTCCGAGAAGACGTGACCCGAACCTGTTTCTCACTGATTCTTCCCCACGGGCCCCCCGCCCAGCACGTTTTCAGCCGAATATGGGATATCCCAGGACCGCAATGGGTGCGCATGGCCAGCGAGGACCAGACAGAACAACCGTGCGATCAGGCCTTCGCGTTCGGGCCGGTCCCTTCCAGACGACTGGGCATGTCCATAGGCGTCAACGTGGTCCCCAGGAAGGTGTGCTCATACAACTGTGTCTACTGCCAGTTGGGCAGGACGACCAAACTCACAGTCGAGAGGAGGGTGTACACGCAGACGGACCCGGTCGTCCAGGCTGTCAGGGATAAGCTGGCACAGGCGCCTCATACTGACTACGTGACGGTCGTCGGCGACGGTGAGCCCACCCTCGCTTCGAATCTGGGGGAGGTGCGCGGCCGAATCGCCAGCGAATGGTCTGGCAGGACGGCGCTCCTGACGAACGGTTCGCTCCTGTGGATGAGCGAGGTCAGGTCCGCGGCCGCGGGCTTCGATATAGTCCTGCCCACAATCTCGGCGGGGGACCAGGCGACCTTCCGCAGGCTCCACAGGCCTCATGTTTCGCTCTCCTTCGAGAGATGCGTCCGCGGGCTCAAGTCATTCTGCTCGGAGCATGCGGACAAGATCTGGGCGGAGGTGATGCTCGTGAGGGAGGTCAACGACTCCACGAGATCACTGCGCGCAATCGGAGCCCTCATCAAGGAACTACATCCGGCCGAGGTACACCTGACGGCCCCGATCCGTCCCCCGTCCGTGTCGACCATCCAGCCGCCCATGAGGGATTCGGTCGAGCTCGCGCTCAGTGAGATTCCAGGCTCCGTGGACTTCACGCGCCCCGAGGCATCGGAGATGCCGGGGTCCCGGGCCGACCCCGTGCGGCACCTGATCGACATCGCGGGCACGCACCCCCTGCGTCGCGCGCAGGCCCTGGACGTGCTCGCCAACTCTGGCATGTCTGGACGAGAAGCGGACGAAGCCCTTGATTCGCTGGTCCGATCGGCCGCTGTCATCGCCCTGGACCGTCAGGGCGAGGTGTTCTATGTGCGTGGCAGGCAAGGGGCCGGCCGCAACACGTTTAAATAGCCCTATCCTTTTGTTCCGGTCCGCAGCGGTGAGACCGCCTCGGTCTCGCGAGGGAATGTGCGCCCTAAGGGCGTGAACCCTTAACGGCTGGATGTGACACGATGGCAGAAGAGGCTAAGTCAGCTCCCAAGAAGGAGCGCAAGATGAAGACGCCGGCGGAGGCGCCGGCAGCGGCTCCGGCACCCGTGCAGGCGGCCGCGACTGTTGTGAAGAAGGGCGGGCCCGCCAAGGGCATGTACCATTATATCGGCGAGGCCTGGAAGGACGTCGACAGCGACCAGATGAAGAAGCTGATGTGGCAGCGCATGGTCGACTGGAGGAAGGAGGAGACCTTCGTCCGGGTCCCGAAGCCCCTGAGGCTTGACAAGGCACGTGCCCTCGGCTACAAGGCGAAGCAGGGCTTCGTCATCGTCAGGGCAAGGGTCAGGAAGGGCGGCCTGAGGAAGCACAGGATCAGGAAGGGCAGAAGGGCGAAGAGGACAGGTATCCTGAAGATGACCATGAAGAAGAACATCCAGAGGATCGCTGAGGAGAGGACTTCGAAGAAGTATCCGAACCTCGAGGTACTGGCATCCTACTGGGTCGGCGAGGACGGCAGGCACAAGTGGTTCGAGATCATACTCGTGGACCCCAACCACCCTGTCATCAAGTCCGACCCGAAGATCAACTGGATATGCAGCTCGAAGCATACGAACAGGGCCCTCAGGGGCCTGACGCCCGCGGGCAAGAAGGGCAGGGGCCTCGTAAGGTCGAGGGGCATCGGCGCGGAGAAGGTCAGACCTTCGCTGCGCGCTCACGACAGGAAGGGCACTTAGGCCCTCACCCTGTCCAGCAGCTTCCAGACCTCTTCCTGGGTCATACCAATGAGCGGATGGAACACCGGGAGGTTTCCCTTGAGGGAAGCTCCACGGTCGAGGTCCTCGACGCCCCACTCGAGCACGATCCCGTCGCACTTGAGCCACGCAGCCTGAGCGAACAGGTCCTCCTCAGGCGTCACGACCTTGAGGTCGGGGTTCCATGATGCCAGTGGAGGTGGGAGCGACACGTCCCGGCACGCAACGGTCACGTTGCACCCCCTCTTCATCAGGAGCCACGACGAGGCGACACCTCTTTCGGACTCGACGACGGACAGCACCCTCCCCTGGGTGCCCTTTGGCATCCCCCCGGG
>DUKU01000068.1:12954-14373 GCA_013329135.1 Thermoplasmata archaeon | reverse complement strand
ACCTCTACGTCAGGTTCGTCCAGGTCCACCTTGAGCTCCATGTCGCGGAACGACTCTAGGATGACCGCGCCCAACTCTCCCGCCACCTGCTGGCTCGTGTACGGGTGGTTCCCGGTCCTCCTGGCCCGCACCGCGAAGGTCGCGCCCTTGGAGAACAGCGGCCTCGAGTACTCCTTCACAGCGTCCTTCAGGCCGGAGAGTTCGCTCGTCGCTTTCGTCACAGGGCTGAAGGAGACGACGCCGAATGTGCGCGACAGGATCTCGCAGCTCCTGCGCCAATCGTTCGAGTCGACGAACAGCCTGCCCCTCAGGGACGACGTGACGCACGGCACCTCCGCGAGCATGTGCTTGCGCCGTATGTCCTGCACGAGCGCCTGCTCGAACCTCCTCCGTACACTCTCGCTCTTGAGTCCGAGCTCGCCGTATCTGATGAGAAGCGTGGGCATGCGCGTGGGCTAACCCCCTGGAGGTGAATAAACATTTCACTCTTCCGCCGCCGTCAGAAGGAAAATCTAATTAGGGGTTGCGCATTCACGTTTATGGGAGCCGGAAGAGGGGTATATTGAACAGTGAACAAAAGACGAAGGTTTCTTTGAAAAGAGTTGTGGACCCCCCAGGACCGAAAGCGAAGGCGACAGTTGAGAGGGACAAGAAGTTCCTCTCGCCCTACAACAGGCCGTACTACTACCCATTCGTGGTGGAGAAGGGCAAGGGCTGCATCATCGAGGACATCGATGGCAACGAGTACGTCGACTTCAACGCAGGTCTGGGAGCGATGAATGTCGGGCACTGCCACCCTGAGGTGGTCAAGGCGATTTCCAAGCAGGCAGAGCGGCTGTTGCATTACAGCTACACGGACTTCTACTACAGGTACGCTGTGGAGCTCGCCGAGAAGCTGAACGAGATCACGCCCGGCGACTTCACCAAGAAGGTGTTCTTCAGCGGCTCCGGGGCCGAGAGCATAGAGGCCTTCGCGAAGGTCGCGAGGTGGCACTCAAAGAGACCTCTGTTCCTGGCGTACACGGGCGCGTTCCACGGGAGGAGCATGGGCGCGCTGAGCTTCACAGCCAGCTCCATCGTGCAGAAGGCCAGGTACTTCCCCACGATGCCAGGCGTGTACCATGTGCCCTTCGCGTACTGCTACAGGTGCCCGTACAAGCAGTCGCTGCCTGACTGCAACTACTGGTGCGTCGACTTCATCGAGGAGCTCGTGCTCAAGAAGTACGTGCCCCCGAACGAGGTCGCCGCCGCGCTCATCGAGCCCATCCAGGGCGAGGGGGGATATGTGGTCCCGCCGCCCGAGTACCACAAGCGGCTCAAGAAGCTGTACGACAAGTACGGCATCCTGTACGCCGTGGACGAGGTCCAGTGCGGCATGGGCAGGACCGGCAAGTGGTGGGCGATCGAGCACTTCGGCGT
>DUKU01000068.1:11731-12725 GCA_013329135.1 Thermoplasmata archaeon | reverse complement strand
CACTGCACGACCCTGGGGGGCACGCCGGTCGCGTGCGAGGCGTCCCTGGCCACCATACGGGTCATCGAGAAGGAGAAGCTCATGGAGAACGCCACCAGGATCGGCGACCATGTCATGAAGCGTATGAGGGAGGTCATGGAGACATCGGACATCGTCGGCGATGTCAGGGGCAAAGGCCTCATGATAGGCGTCGAGATCGTCAAGGACAAGAAGTCCAAGGCGAGGTTCGGTGAAGGCTCCCATGACATCATCCACAAGGCCTGGAAGAAGGGCATCGTGGCCATAGGCGCTGGCGAGAACTGCTTCAGGATCGCGCCCCCGCTCGTGATCACGAAGGACCAGGCAGACTTCGGCGTCGATGTGCTCACGGAGTGTATCAAGGAGGTGGAGAAGGAGCGTTGAGCCGCCGACGGCGTCGGCGGCTCGTAACCCCGAAACCATTTACTCTAGCCTTTTCATTGAGTGAGGAGTGCGATATCATGAACACAAGCAAGAAATGGAAGCTCAAGGGGCCCAAGATCGTGGTGGAGCCGCCAGGCCCCAAGTCGAAGAAGATACTGGCTCGGAAGGAGAAGTGCGTCACTGACGGCATCCGGATCGGGCTGCCGACCGCGCTCGATGTGGCCGAGGGGCCGTTCATGAGGGACGTCGACGGCAACGTGTTCCTCGACTTCACCGTGGGCATCGGCGTGCACAACTGCGGCCACAGGCCCGAGGCCATGGTCAAGGCGTGCAAGGACCAGCTGGACAAGTTCATCCACATATGCGTGATGGTGTCCCCGTACGAGTCGTACATCAAGCTCGCCGAGGAGATGTCCAAGATCATGCCCGGCAAGCTCGAGAAGAGCATATTCCTGAACAGCGGGTCCGAGGCGATCGAGAACGCCCTCAAGATCGCGAGGTCGTACACGAAGAAGAAGTGGATCGTGTCGTACAAGACCTCGTTCCACGGCAGGACATTCATGGACATATCCCTCACGGGCAAGGAGAAGCC
>DUKU01000068.1:0-11580 GCA_013329135.1 Thermoplasmata archaeon | reverse complement strand
TACTGCTACAGGTGCCCGCTCAAGCTGCAGTACCCGACCTGCGACCTCGCGTGCGCTGACACCATACGCACGGTGGTCGAGACCGCCCCGCTCAAGGACGATGTGTGCGCGCTCGTCGCCGAGCCCGTCCAGGGCGAGGGAGGGTTCATCAACCCGCCGCCCGGCTACTGGGAGAAGGTGCGCAAGATCTGCGACGACAACGGCATCGTGTTCATAGACGACGAGGTCCAGACAGGCTTCGGCAGGACAGGCAAGATGTTCGCCATCGAGCACTGGGACGTAGTGCCTGACATGATCGTCTCCGGCAAAGGCCTCTCGCTGGGTATGCCCCTCGGAGGCGTGACGGGCAAGGCCGAGATCATGGCGACACCGCCGCCCGCGAGCCTTGGAGGGACGTTCGGAGGCAATCCCGTGTGCTGCGCAGGCGCGCTCGAGTCGATCAAGATGACGAAGAAGGCGCTGCCGAACACGAAGATGATCAACAAGGTCGAGAAGAAGCGCCTGAACGAGTGGAAGGCGAAGTACGAGGTCGTGGGCGATGTCAGGGGCATCGGCGCGATGATGGCCATCGAGCTCGTCAAGACGAAGGCGAGCAAGGAGGTCGCCGTCGAGCTGACGCGGGCCATACAGCTGAACTGCTTCAAGAAGGGCCTGTACATCCTGACGGCTGGGACATACGGAAACGTCATAAGGCTGCACCCGCCGCTGAACATCGACCAGAAGCTGCTCGAGAAGGGTCTGGACATCCTCGAATCCGCGATTGCCGAGGAGTCGAAGAAGGCCGGCCTCATCTGAGCGAGCAGGTCTCAAACACCTTCCACAAACCGTTTCCGTTCTTTTCATCCCATCCCGACGCTGGCCGAGGCGCCAGGCCACCAAAACGTATATACTGAGGGAGCACATTCGGGCAAAACTGGACCTTATCCGTAGAATGTATCTGCGGAATATGGGCCCTGAGTCGAACGTATTCCGAACTCTGCGCTGAAATGTTGACCGGAGTGCGTTGTCGCAGGCGAATCTGTATGAAGGGGCTCGTAGTTCCTTCCATGCGCCTGTGGCGCAGGCGCGACTCAGACACGGTGCGATCGGTCTGACGACCAAGAGGAATCGATAGGATGGCTTTGCTGGATCCGGTGAGCAGGAATTACGGGAGACTGAAGAACTACGTGAACGGGGAGTGGGTCGAATCCGCTTCGGACAAGGTCCTCGATGTGAGGGACCCAGCGACGACCGACGCCATCGCCCAGGTCCCCCTTTCGACGAAGGACGAGACCAGGGCCGCGATAGACTTGGCCCAAGATGCGTGGTGGAGCTGGAGGGAGACCGCCCCTGGTGACAGGGCGAGGTGCTTCTTCAGGCTCAAGACGATCATGGAGCGCGAGTACGAGAACATCGCGAGGGTCATATCCCAGGAACAGGGCAAGACGATCGATGACGCGAGGGGCGAGACCCGCAGGTGCATCGACAACATAGACACCGCAGCTGGCATCACGACCCTCCAGATGGGCTACAACCTGGAGGACGGGGCCGCGTCGAACATCGACGAGGAGGTCATCGTGTCCCCGCTCGGGGTGTTCGCGGCCGTGTGCCCGTTCAACTTCCCAGGCATGGTGCCGTTCTGGTTCTGGCCGTACGCGGTCGCGACTGGCAACATGTTCATAGTGAAGCCGTCGGAGCAGGTGCCCATCACGACCCAGTATATGTTCAAGCTGATAGACCAGGCGGGCTTCCCGCCGGGTGTGATCAACCTCGTGAACGGCAGGGAGGACGCGGTCAACACCTTCTTCGACCACAAGGATGTCAGAGGCATATCGTTCGTGGGCTCGACCCCGGTCGCGAAGTGGATATACAAGACCGCGGGCGAGACGGGCAAGAGGGTGCAGGCCCAGGGAGGCGCGAAGAACTCGCTCATAGTCATGCCCGATGCGGTCCTGGACAAGACCGTCAACAACATGCTGGCGTCGTTCTACGGCTGCGCGGGCCAGAGGTGCCTCGCGGGTTCGAACATGATCGCCATCGGGGACGTCGCCGAGCCGCTCCTGAAGAAGTGGCTCGAGGCCTCGAAGAACCTCAAGGTCGGGTGCGGCCTGGACGAGAGCTCCCAGATGGGGCCCGTCATATCCGCGGCCGCGAAGCAGAAGGTCCTCGGGTACATCCAGAAGGGCGTGGACGAAGGCGCCAAGCTC
This sequence comes from Thermoplasmata archaeon, assembly GCA_013329135.1. GTDB lineage: Archaea > Thermoplasmatota > Thermoplasmata > UBA10834 > UBA10834 > UBA9653 > UBA9653 sp9653u. The sequence goes on along the minus strand of DUKU01000068.1, from coordinate 9,394 downwards.
CTGCTGGACGGGAGGAACATCAAGGTCCCCGGGTACGAGAAGGGCCACTTCATCGGACCAACGGTCTTCGACAACGTGACGCCAGACATGGCGATCGCGAAGGAGGAGATCTTCGGGCCGGTCGTGTGCTTCCACAGGATGAAGAACCTCGACGAGGCGATAGAGTTCATACACAAGAGCCCGTTCGGGAACGCGTCCTCGATATACACGCAGAACGGCAGGGCCGCCCGCGACTTCAGGTACAAGACCCAATGCGGCAACATCGGGATCAACGTCGGCATCGCGGCCGCGATGGCCTACTTCCCGTTCGCCGGGTACAAGGAGTCGTTCTTCGGCGACCTGCACGGACAGGGCAAGGACGCCATACAGTTCTTCACGGACAAGAAGATCGTCATCACCCGGTGGTTCTGATGATCCAGAGCGAGTTCCCCGAATGCACGACCTTCGGCACCCTCATGCGGTTCGCGCTGGAGCTGGAGAGGGTCGCTGCATTGGTCAACGAGGAGCTCGCCTCGGACCCATCGTGCGCGGCCGGCGCTGAGACGTTCAAGGCGCTGGCGGCGAACCACAGGGCACGCGTGGCCCTGCTCGAGGAGACGCGCCGCGAGAAGCTCAACGAGGCCGTCCTTGAGCCCATATCCGACATCAGGAGCGCAGACTATGTCGTGGCCACGGACGTGCCGAATGGCGCGGGCGTGAAGGACTCCGCGATGTTCGCGGCGAAGGTCGAGGAGACCTCGGCCAGGTTCTACACCGACTCGGCGAGGATCGCCAAGAGCATCCTCCACGGGGCCGTGCGCATATTCGAGCGCATGGCGAAGGAGAACCTGTCCAACAAGGCGAAGCTCGAGGCGCTCTGAGCCAGGAACCTCAAACCACTTCTCCAAACCCTAACGCTTGTTATTTCCGAGTTCGGCGAACCTGTCCATCGTGAGCTCCTGCAGTTTTCCGCTGGCCAGCAGGTCAAGCGTGGCCCTGACGGAGGGGTTGTCTGTCACGAGGACCTTGACTCCTTCGTTGTGGAACCTCATCAGGGACGACGGGGACAGCGAGGTCACGATGACCACCTCGACCTTCCTCCCCACGATGGCGTCCACGGGGTCGGAGCAGGTCGCCTCGCCGCAGTTCCTCATCTGCGACGTGTGCTCGAACATCCCGTCGGGATGGACATCGTAGTAGTCCAGCACCCCTGTCTCCTCAAAAGGCGTCGCGATGGCGGCGTCTGGGCCGCCCGGGCTCTCGCAGGGTATGCAGACCTTCACGGGGTCCAGCTATCGCTCGCGGGGGCATTATGCTTTCGATGCGCCTCTCATTCCCTCGAGAAGAGGTCCGGGTACAGCCTGTGCGATGCCGCCACGCCTGCGACTATCAGGACTGCTGGGATGATGAACACCCACCAGTCCGGCGTGGCACCGCTGTTGAGTATCAGGTCGGAGAGCAGAACGCCTCCCTGGTGGAACGGCGAGAACGTGGCTATGGTCGCGCCGTGCTCCAGGTACAGGTCTCCCCACATCTCCGTGTTCAGCCTCATGTCCAGGAGGAACGAGAACCACTCGAATACGGTCATCGTCCCCAGGAGCGAGAGGTACATGAATATCCTCGTCACCACGGTCGGTTTCAGGACCATCCTCTTGGCGGCCTGGTAGATCATGCACGAGCCGTAGGCGGCGGAGACCATGACCAGCACGGCCAGCGAATACGACACCATCGTGATCATGAGTATGTCGCCCGCGGATTGGTTGAAGGGTGACATGGACACGAGCACGAGCGGGAATATGAAGAACGGCCCGATGACCATCGGGTAGAGCAGCTTCGAGAAGATGACCGTCGTCACCGAAACCGGCCCGAAGAACAGGACCTTGACAGTGCCCTTCTGTATCTCGTGCGCGAAGCCCTTGCCGAACAGTCCTCCGATGTAGATGACGGATGCGAGCAGTGATGCCCCATACACGTATGTCAGCAGATTGAAGGACACGTCCTGGCCCAGGGGTGTCGCAGTCCAAGATATGGTATTCACATCGATGCCTACGGGCAGCGCGACGACCGTTGATTCGGCGGTCCCGGTGTTGCCTGCTGAGTCTCTGACTGCGAGTTTGATCTCGTACGGGCCCCATTCGACCGCTTCGAAAGTCGCGACCTGGCCCGTGAGGGCCCATTTGGTCGCGTTGTGCTTGATATACCACGTGTACTGCGCGATGGAACCCATATTGTCGAATGATTCGGACGCATCGAGTGTCACGGTCGCGTCGATGTTGACGATGGATTCGGTGTCGAACCTGGCCTCAGGCCATTGCCAGTCATCGTTGGATGGTTGGATATTGACGTCGACGCTCCCCCAGCCAGTATTCCCCGCGTCATCCCTGACGACCAGGTTGACCCAGAAGTATCCCACATTCTCGAATGTGTAGCTGGGCTCTGGGCCGTACAGGGTCCTTGGGACTATGTCCTCGAAGGTCCAGGTCCAGTTCACGACGCCGACATCGTCCGTCGATGCCGACCCGTTGAAGTCGACCGTGGTCCCTGCGACCACATCCGTGCTCATCCCTGCGGATGCGTACGGTTGCATCGTGTCGGAACCCGTGCCCTCGACTGTAAGCATGAAGCTGGCTTCGTCGATATTCCATGAACTGTCGACGACCATGAGCATTATCTCGTAATCTCCAACGGCCATGAACCTGTATGTCGTGATGTCACCGTACAGTTCGATGTCGCGTCCGCTCTCTTGAAAGTTCCACATGTAGTAGACTATGTCGGAGTTGTCAGTGGACCCTGATCCATCCAGTGTCACAAGTGTACCCGCGTCGACGGTCCTGTCAGAACCTGGGTCTGATACCGGAGGGACCGACTCGGTCGCACCGGGGAGGTTGATTCCCTCGCCGTCGCCGCCATCTTCGCCGAATTCGAATGTCAACGCCATGGCCATCAGTGAGCTTGATATGGTGAACACCACGCCGAGGAACACGACCATGATTATCGAACTGATGAGTCCGTGCTTCGCCATCGTCCTGAGGTCCTTCTCGAAGATCGTCACGGCCCTTCTCAGAGTCGCGAAAGGACCGGACCTCTTGACATTGATCTCAGGATAGTGCACAACCGTCTGCTCCATCTCGGGCGGAGGTGGCGGGAGCTCTTCATCTGGGGGCGGAGGCGGTGCGTCCATCACTGGAACTCACCCCTCGCGGTGCGCTCGAAGACGTCCTCCATGGTGCCAGTGGTCCTCATCTCGAACAGGTCCACGCCTCCTTGCTCCAGCACCTTGGCCACCTGGGGCGCGTCGGCCCTCTTGTGCAGGGTTATGTAGAGGTTACCCTCAACAATCTTGATCGAGTCGATCCGGACTCCGCTCTCAAGCAGCTCCTTGGCCTTCTGCGGGTCCGAGACGTGGAGCATGAACGACGGCAAGAGGTACTTGTCCTTCAGTTCGTCCGCGGTACCGACAGCGGTGAGCTTCCCCTTGTGTATGAATGCGAACCTGTCGACTATGTGCTCCGCCTCGATCAGGTTGTGGGATGTGAAGAAGACGGTGTTTCCCTTCGAGACATACTCCCTCAGGTACTCCCTCAGCCTCTTCCTGTGCATGATGTCGACGCCCTCGAAGGGCTCGTCGAGGAATATCAGGGGCGCGTCCGCCATGAGCACCCTCGCGAGGGAGACCCTCTGGCGCTGGCCCTGGGACAGCTGTGATATGCGCCTGTCCATGAAGCTCGCTAGGTCCGCGAGCCCGCCGGCCTTGTTTATGGCCGCCTGCCTCGTGGACCTGGACATGAGCATGAACTTGCCGAACATGTTGAGGTAGCGTCTCGGTGTCATCTCCTCGTAGAACCTCGTCTCCTCGCTCAGGATCGCGATGTTGTCGCGAACGTGCACGGGATGACGCACGACATCGATGCCGAGCACGGTGGCGCCGCCCTGGGTCGGCTTCGTCAGCCCGCAAAGGGCCCGGATGCAGGTCGTCTTGCCCGCGCCGTTGGGTCCGAAGAACCCGAAGATCTCGCCTCTACCGACCTTGAGGCTCACGTCGTCGAGAGCCCTCACGGTCTTGAAGTCCTTGACAAGGCCATTGGCATCTATCACGTATGACACCTGAGCGTGTCTAGGCCCGTCGGGCGTATTAAAGCGAACCCCGACGGTTATCGTGCTTGATAACGGGCACTGGCTATAATAACCGGGCCGGCCGCTCAGAACGTGATGCCGAGCTCGCTCAGGGCCTGCTTCGTGGGCACGCCCTGCTCGTCCCATCCCCAGAGCGCATAGTATGCCCCGAGCTCCTTCTCGAAGTCCTCCCTGCTGACGACCGCCCCCTTCGAGGGGCCGTCGTGGATGGGCAGCGTGAAGAACCTGTCAGGTAGGGTGTCGTCCTTCCTGCCCAGGCCCTCTCTGAGGTTGAACATCCTCTCCACGGTCCACGAGCGCGCGCCTACCTCCTTCAGCCCGTCCACGGTGTACCCGAACCCGGTCGCCGCGTTCGCCAGCGAGACCATGTTGTCCCACGAGTTGGCGAAGGCGTTCCTGGCGCCGAACTTGCAGAGTATCAGGCAGTCCGTGATCGTGAAGAGCTCCTGCATCTCCTTGAGGGGCTTGGCCTTCCCCTTGACCGTGAACCTGTCGAGGACCCCTTGGAACAGCTCGGGCACGTACATGGTCGCCCTGAGATGGCACGCTCCTCTCGTGGAGGTCGCGAACGCGAGCCCCATGCCCTGGATCCCCCTCGGGTCGTATCCCGGGAACTCCATGCCCTTGACGTTCATGGCGTACTTCCGGGCCTCCGGACCGAACCGTTCCGTGAGCCTCCTGGAACCCTCGCCCACGAGCGCGCCGAAACCCTCGCCCTTCCCCGTCATCTCGACGAGCCTGACGATCGTCCTGTGGTCGCCCCAGGTCAGGGGGAGACCTCCGGTCTCCTTCTCCGTGATGATGCCCTTCTCGAACAGCTCGAACGCGCACGCGATCGTGTCCGCGCACGATATGGTGTCCATGCCGTACCTGTTGCACAGGTCGTTCGCCATGATGATCGATTCGAGGTTCGCATTCCCGATGTTCGACCCGAACATCGCGAGGGTCTCGTACTCCGGCCCCTCGGTCTCGACCTGGTAGTCCTTCTCGGCCTTGGTCACATTCCCGCAGTGCAGCGGGCACCTGTAGCACGCGACGTCCTTCTTCTTGTGGTTGTTCACGACGGCGTCCCCGCCGATCTTCTCGTACTCGGGGAAGTATCCCGTCTGGAGGTTCCTGGTGGGTATCGTGCCTGCTTTGCCGGTGATCCCGACGACCATGGATGTGCCGTACTTCATGAACGCCGCGGACTTCTCCTTCACCGTCTGTGTGGCCGACTTGAAGAGCTCCTTCAGCTTCTCGGGGTCCGCCTGAGAGACATCCTTCGTTCCGTGCACGACGACCGCCTTCAGGTTCTTGGCGCCCATGACGGCCCCGACGCCACCCCTGCCTGCAGCCCTGTGCATTTCGTTCATGATTGCGGCGTAGCGCGCCTTGCGTTCGCCCGAAGGCCCTATGACAGTAGATCTGGCCCCCTCGTGCCTCTTCTTGAGCTCGGATGTGGTCTCGAACACATCCCTGCCCCAGAGGTCGGACGCGTCCTTGAGTTCCGGCCCGGCGTCTGTGATCATGAGGTAGACAGGCGAGGACGACCTCCCCTTCAGGATTATGCCGTCGTAGCCCGTCCTTCTGAGCATAGGCCCCCAGTGGCCGCCCGAGTGAGCCGAGAGGATGGCCCCTGTCAGGGGGGACTTGGTCGTGACGTTGTAGAACGCGGAGAATGCCCCGAATGTGCCCGTGTACGGCCCGGTCATGAATATGAGCCGGTTCTCGGGGTCGAAGGGGTCCACGCCCGTCTTGTTCTCCTCATAGAGGATCTTCGCAGCCAGGCCCCTGCCGCCAAGGTACTCGGTCTGGTCCTTCTTCGGGACCTCCCGGTCCTCGAACCTGCCCGATCTGAGATCCACCTTGAGAACCCTCATGCTAAGCACCCCTGGTATGGGCACCGAATGAATTGCTACAATATATAAAAAGATTTAGTTCGGCGTGACTTTGTGCGATGATTGTTCGGACAAATTTCGTAAGAATGCTCTCCGGCTCGAACAACGGTACAATCGCACAGGTTTAATACGCACCGGGCGTTCACAACCGCATGGCCTTCGAGTCCCTGGGCATCGACTCGGTCATCATCGTGGCCGTCCTGGCCGGTGCCGTCGCGTTCTTCTACTCCAATCTGGGCCTGGGAGGGGGCCAGCTGTATGTGCCCATCATGGACCTGTTCTTCATCAGCCTGGTCATGAAGGACATCGTGCCGCTCTCGCTCTGCTTCGCCTTCGTCACGATGCTGAGCGCGACATACACCCATAGCCGGAAGGGGCTCGTCCACTTCAAGCTCGGGTCGTTCCTCGCGGCGGGCGGGCTCGTCGGCGTCGTCGGAGGCGTGATATTCACAACGACTGTCTCAGAATGGGTCGTCAAGGTGGCCTTCGCGGCGCTCCTGGTGGTCGTCGCGACGAAGATGATATACGACCTGCGGAGGGAGCGGAAGGACTATGTGGGCTGCCCGACCTCCTGGAGCCTCAGGTGCAGGCTGGCCGGGGTCGGCGTCAGCATCCTCACGGGTTTCCTCATAGGCTGCTTCGGCGTCGGCGGGGGTGTCGTCAGCGTCCCGTTGATCATATACGTGTTCAGGTTCGAACCCAGGTACGCCATAGGCACTTCGGCGCTCGTGGGCGCCATACTCACCCCGGCGGCGTTCTTGGTGTACGTCCTGAGGGAGGGCGCCGCGATCAACTACGACCTCGCGCTAGTGCTGACACCGGTAGTGTTCCTGATGGGTGTCATCGGCTCGACTTGGGGCCTCAAGAAGCTGAGGACGAAGTCCGTCAAGATGATATTCATGGGCGGGGTCTACCTCGCCGCATCCGAGATGATACTCAGCCTGCTCTTCGAATGACGCGTGCGCGCGCATTCTTCGGCGCGCCCGTGCCCGAGGGGCATGGTTCGTATCGCGAGAGGACAGATAGTTTCTTGATGGGTGCCCACCATAGCGTGGCTCGGCTGTGATACCGATGGCCGAGGGTCGTCGTCCGAAGATAATCGAAGTGTCAGGGTCCTTTGAGAACATGGGCTCCAAGGTCGGGTCCGCATGCAAGCGCGAGATACGTGAAAAGCTCTCCGAGGGCAAGGAGTCCGTCAAGAGGCTCTCCCTGGACTGGGAGAGGGCCAGGTTGAACGCTGGCAAGCACCTCCCGTTCGTGGAGGAGTACAACCCCGCCCAGCTCGAATTCGTGCGGGGCTATGCGAAGGGTTCGGGCGTGTCGTTCGAGGACCTGTTCCTGTTGTTCTGTCTCGATGAGAAGGGCCTTTGCACGGATATCATGGTCAATGGCGACGCGACGGCGGACGGAGGCGTATACTCCGTGCACTCGGAAGACTGGACCCCCTCATCGGAGCAGCATCTCGTCATGATCAAGGCGAAGCCAAAGGGCCGCCCGTCGTTCATGGTCATGACGCTGGGAGGGCTCGAGTGGATATGCGGGGTCAACTCGGCGGGGATCACAATCACGGGCAACTCACTCTACCAGAGCGATGTCCGGGTCGGTCTGCCCAAGCTCATGATCGCCCCGAAGGTGCTCGCGGCGGAGACCCTGGGGGAGGCGCTCTCGGCGGCTACCCCTCCGCACAGGGCGTCGAGCTTCAACAACAACATATCCCACTCGAGCGGCGAGATTTACTGCGTCGAGGGCACGGCGACAGATTTCGCGGTCCTGTACCCGGACGATGGATACCTCGTGCACGCGAACCACTACCTGCACCCGAGGCTGGCCAAGTATGAGACTGTCTTCGGCGGCGACGGCGTGCGCACGATTGCAGGCGCTTCGAGCACCGTGGTGAGGTACCACCGGGCGCTGAGGTTGATCAGGTCTCAGGTCGGAGAGGTCACGAAGGAGTCGCTCATGGATATCATGAGGGACCATGTGAACCGCCCCGGCTCAATATGCAGACATGCGCAGAAGGATTTGCCGGCCCACGAGCAGACGAAGACGACCTTCGCGGTCGTGCTCGACCCGGTGGAGAAGAGCATGCACCTGTGCCTCGGGAACCCTTGCGAGGGGGAGTTCAAGGAGCATCGCCTCCGATGAGGACGCGCTCCGGCCGATTTTTATAGACATCTATTCAATACATGTCCTGGTAGTGCCCCAGGATCTCGAGGCAGACCAGGGATATCCACTGGTCGTCGATGGGGTGCGGTCTCTCAGACCTGTGCCAGAGGCCGTCCTTCGACCTGGCATTCAGGAGCCATCTTATGGGTCTGTCCATGCGCTCGTCGTTCGGTCCGAAGCCCATGTGGACGAGCGTGTCGAGGGCGGTGAGACCGCTGCCGTAGTATGTCGGGAACTTCAGCATGGTCCAGTTCGTGCCTGACTGGTAGAACGATGGGTGATAGTTCCTCATGAAGAACCTGTCAAGCACGAACTCGGCGGCCTTCTTGATCCGCTTCTCCCCGTTCAGGGAACCGTAGATTGATATCCCCCTCAACACCCCTAGCGTCGTCCAAATGCAGCTGGGTACGTCGCCGTAGTTCGCGGGGTCGTACTCAGGCACCTTCCCTTCCGCCACAAGTCGCATGAACTCCTCTCGTCTCATGTATTTGAACTCAGAACTGTACCTCATGTCCTGCGAGTACGGCACGTTCCATCCTCCGTCGTGCCGCTGCATCTTCAGGAGCCATTGGATTAGTCTCTCAACCCTCATGTCCCCCTTCATGCCGAACTTGAGCAGGACGCCAAGCGTGAGGCCACAGTTGTATGGCCTCGGTCTGCCGTCCATCTCCGGGCCCTTTATGAACCCCTCGTCGTCCTGCCAACTCATCAAGAGCTCCAACGAGTCTTCGATGTGTCCCATGTCCCTGGTGGCCCAGTATTCGAAGAGCATGTACAGGTTCCTCACCATGGTCGTGTGGGTCCATCCGTAGGGCGGTCCGCGACCGGCGTCCTCCTCCGCCTTCCTCGCGGCTGATATCGACCACGTGCCGTCTGGGTTCTGTATCTCGAGGAGTTTGACCATCGGACGGTAGGTCCTGCACTCCTCCACGACTCTCTGCAGCGCGGGATCGGTCCTTTCCTTCCAGAGCACATACTCGAGGATCCACCTTCGTACAGGCGGGACCGCCATCTGGTTCAGCTTGGCAGAGGTCTCGTCAACAGCCTTCTCGATGTCCTTCTTGAGCATGGGTCGACGGGTCATCGCGCTGCGGTGGGTTCATGCTTTCGCTTTGGGGCGCTCGGCACACTCCTCTTCTTCCCTTTCGCGATAATCCAATCAAAATGGAGATAAGCTCCTTGAGGCATTGGGCTCTGGGTAGGACGGATGGCCTTATCGGGATCTCTTTCACAGA
>DUKU01000014.1:10344-10512 GCA_013329135.1 Thermoplasmata archaeon | reverse complement strand
GCAGCGCAGATAGACGAAAGCTTTGCGACCTACGGCTCATTTATGAGATTCCGGCACACTGTGATCTTCGGCGGTGTCAGCCAAGGCGCTCAGGTCAGGGCAATCTCCAATGGCGTTGATGTCCTGGTCGCTACACCTGGCAGATTATTGGACTTGATGAATCAGGGC